>CAZGOX010000056.1:0-11960 GCA_964527955.1 uncultured Opitutaceae bacterium
CTGACGACCTCCTCAATGCCATTGAGGCGCTCTTCCAACTGAGCTACGAGCCCTTAGCCTTTGCAGAGGGAAGAAAGATCAATCTCTACCGGGCGAACGCAAGGAGTTTTTGTGGATTCACGGGCCGAGGACCGGGGGTTCCGGAGGAGGTTCGACATGCCTTATCTCGGCCTGGGCCAGCAATTCCCTCCAGCGCGCCTCCTGGATCTCCCGCTGCTTGACCGCGCGATATTCACCCTGGCCGGCCATGAAGATGAAGCCGAAGAGGATCGCGAGGTAGATGCTGTGGTAAAAGTAGAGCGCCACGATGATCGCGAGGACCGCGAGGACCTTCCCGATCATGACGGCAATGTAGGTCGCACGGATGTAGGTAAGGCGGGTCGCGAGAAGAGCCCGCAGGATCCGGCCGCCGTCCATGGGGAATACCGGGGCCAGGTTGAAGATCCCCATTGCGATGTTGGCCACAAAGAGGCTGCGGACCAGGTCGGGGAGGGAGGATGGGGTGGGGTAGGAGTCCCAGCCATCCGGGAAGGACGCCGGGAACCAGAGGAGGACGGCGAGGACGAAGTTCACGGCCGGGCCCGCAAGGGTCATCAGAATCTCCTGCCGGGGCTGGCGCGGGATGGAGTCGAATTGGGCCATGCCGCCGATCGGCATCAGCAGGATCTGCCTTACCCTGACCCCGAAATGCTGCCCGGTGAACGAGTGGCCGAGTTCGTGCAGGACGACGCAGGTGAAGAATGCCAGGCCCTCGAGCACACTCCATTCCATCCCAGTTATGCCGGCGTCCTGGTAGCCCATGTAGCCCCAGTAGGCGATCAGGAGCAGGAAGCTGCTGTGGACGGCGAGTTGGATCCCGCGGATCTTGAACAATTTGATGGACCAGCTTAGCATGAGTTGGATCGTATGCCCGGACGGGCGGGCCGCCCGTCCCTACCTTCTCGATCGAAATCGCGATCGTCAAACGTTGATCTCCGCTTGTTCTCCCGACATCCTCGTCGCACCCAACCCTGCCCATGTCCGACGCTCCTGCAACGCAGCCCACCATCCTGGTCATCGATGACGATGCCGAAATCCGCTACTCGCTCACCCGCGTGCTCTCTACCTCGAAATGCCACGTGATCGAGGCGGCGAGCGGCGAGCTGGGGGTGGCGTTGGTGAAGAAGGGACCGCATCCCGACCTGATCTTCCTGGACGTTCGCATGAGCGGCATGGGCGGAATCGAGGCGCTGCAGCACATCCGTTCCGTCAATCCGAGGCAGCTCGTGGTCCTGATGACGGCCTTTGGCACCGCGCAGACGGCAATCGAGGCGATGAAATACGGCGCCTTCGACTACGTGATGAAGCCCTTCGACCCGCAGAAGGTCATCGCGCTCGTCAACAACGCCCTCAAGGTCCACGCGGACCTGCGGTCGGCCGGCAGCTACCAGCCCAGCATCAACACGGAGGACTACAAGGAGGGCATCGTCGGCAGCTCCCCGGTCATGCAGGATCTCTTCAAGATCATCGGCCAGGTGACGGCGAGCGACGTCACGGTCATGATCACAGGCGAGAGCGGCTCGGGCAAGGAACTGGTCGCCAGGTCCATCTGGAAGCACAGCCACCGGTCCGGGAAGCCTTTCATCGCGGTCAATTGCGCGGCCATTCCGGACAACCTGATCGAGAGCGAGCTCTTCGGCCACGAGAAGGGCTCGTTCACGGGCGCCACGGCCCAGCGCCTCGGAAAATTTGAACTCTGCGACGGGGGAACGATCTTCCTCGACGAGATCGGCGACATGGCCCTGGCGACGCAGACCAAGATCCTGCGGGTGCTGCAGCAGGGGGACATCCAGAGGGTCGGCGGGACGGAGACGATCCACGTGGATGTCCGGATCATCGCGGCCACCAACAAGGACCTGGAGGCGCTGGTCAAGGAGAAGACCTTCCGCGAGGACCTGTACTACCGGCTCAACGTCGTGCGCATCAAGATGCCCCCGTTGCGGGACCGCGCCGAGGACATCCCGCAGATCGTCGACTTTTGCCTCCAGAACCTCGTGAAGCAGCGCAAGGCCCGCGTGAGCAAGGTTTCGGCGGAGGCGATGGCCGTGCTCGTGCGTTTCCCGTGGCCCGGGAACGTGCGGGAACTTGAGAATGTGATCTACCGCAGCGCGGTGATCGCGCAGGGGGACGCCATCCTGGTAAAGGACCTCCCGCCGGATATCCGCGGGATGGCGGACGGCGAGGCGGCTCCAGCGGTCGCGGCGGCGGTGGAGGCACCTGTGGCGCGGGCGGCCCCGGCCATGTCGCTCGAGGAAGCCCTCGACTTCGTCTACGAACAGATGGGCATGAAGGAGGGAAAGCTGCTGCAACGGCTCGAGCGGGATATGGCCGCCCGCGCGCTCAAGGCGGAGAAAGGCGACGCGGCGGCCGCGGCCAAGCGCCTTGGGATCACCAAGGCGGCGCTCCTGAAAAAGACTAGCGCGTGAAGCCGTTGGGGTGCGACTCGTGCCACTTCCAGGCCGTGGCCACGATCGATTCGACGTCCGGGAACTTCGGTTTCCAGCCGAGCTCGCGCTGGGCCTTGCTCGAATCCGCGTAGAGGGCGGGGGGGTCGCCCGGGCGCCTCGGCTTTTCGATCACCTTGATCTTTTTCCCGGTGGACTTTTCCACGGCCCGGATGACCTCGCGATTCGATGACGGCGTTCCGGTGCCGAGGTTGTAGAAGAGGCCGGTCCCCGGCACAGCCAGCCGATCGAACACCGCTATGTGGGCGCGGCTCAGGTCGTCCACGTGCACATAGTCTCTCAGGCAGGTGCCGTCGGGAGTGGGGTAGTCGGTGCCGAAGAGTTCCAGGTGGGGCCGTCGGCCGACGGCCGCGTCGATCGCGACCGGGATCAGGTGGGTCTCCGGCGTGTGGTCCTCGCCGATTTGCCCGTCCTCGGCCGCCCCGGCCGCATTGAAGTAGCGAAAGGCGGCAAAACTCATGCCGTGCGCGTGGGCGACTGCCTTGAGGACGTTTTCAACGTCCAGCTTCGACTGGCCGTACGGGTTGATCGGCGCCTGGGGAAGGGTCTCGACGATCGGGAGCGTGGCGGGCTCCCCATACGTTGCGCAGGTCGACGAAAAGACAAATTTGCCGACCCCGCATTTTCGCATGGCGTTCAGAAGGTGCAGGGTGGAGCCGACGTTGTTCAGGTAATACTTCAGGGGGTCGGTGACGGACTCGCCTACATAGCAGTAGGCGGCGAAGTGCATGACCAACTCGATCTTGCGTTCCCGCAAGACCTTGCAGACCTCGGTCTCGTCCCCGAGTTCGACCTCATGGAAGGGAATCCCCTGGCCGACCGCGGCGCGATGGCCGTAGACCAGGTTGTCGAGGACGACCGGGCTGTGCCCCGCGGCCGCGAGCTGGCGCACGCAGTGGCTGCCGATGTAACCCGCCCCTCCGACTACGAGAACGTTCATAGCGACCAGTATTGCCTTCGGCTGGGGGTTGGCTAGCGATTTCCGACTCTGTCGCACATGCCCAGCCTTCCCCGAATCGTGATCACCGGCGTCGGCCTGACGGCGCCAAACGGGGACTCCCTCGCTGAATTCCGGGGCAACCTGCTCGCGGGGGTCAGCGGTGTTGAGACGATCGAGGTCCGTTACATGGGGATCCAACCGGCAGGGGTGTGCCACTTCGATCCACTTAAGTATCAGAAAAAGAAGGAGATGCGGGTTGGCACCCGCGCTGGGAGCATCAGCATCTACTGTGCCCGTGAGGCCCTTGCGGACAGTGGGGTGGACTTTGGCTCGCTGCCGAAGGACAGGGTGGGGATCTACATCGGCTGCACCGAGCACGGGAACGTCGAGACCGAGAACGAGGTGTATGCGCTCTCCAAGTTCAATTACGACGTTAAGTTCTGGTCGCACTACCACAACCCGCGCACGGTGGCCAACAACCCGGCGGGGGAAACTTCGCTCCACTTGGGTGTGACGGGCCCGGCCTACACGATCGGTGCGGCGTGCGCTGCCGGGAATCTCGGCCTGATCCACGCGGCGCAGATGCTGCGCCTGGGGGAAGTGGACTTCGCCCTGTGCGGGGGCGTGAGCGAGAGTATCCGGACCTTCGGCATCTTTGCGGGCTTCAAGTCCCAGGGGGCGCTCGCCGCGCACCCCGACCCGAAGAAGGCCTCCCGACCCTTCGACAAGGCCAGGAACGGCATCGTCGTCTCGGAGGGGGGATGCCTGTACACCCTGGAGAGGCTGGAGGACGCCCTGCGGCGGGGGGCAAGAATCTACGGCGAAATCGCCGGCTACTGCGTCAACAGCGACGCGAGCGACTACGTGCTGCCCAATCCCGAACGCCAGGCAGAGTGCATGCGCAAGGCCCTGGCCGTGGCGGGAATGGGTCCTTCCGACATCCACATCGTGAACACCCACGCGACCTCGACGCCCCTGGGCGACATCCAGGAGTGCCAGGCCATGGCGGCCGTGTTCGGCGGGGACTGCCCCGACACGTGGATCAACAACACCAAGAGCTACATCGGCCACGCCATGGGGGCCGCGGGCGCGCTGGAGCTCGCGGGCAATCTTCCCGCGTTTGGCGACCTGGTGGTGCACCCCACGATCAACGTCGACGACCTCGATCCTGAGTGCGCGCTTCGCGGGCTTGTGGCCAACCGGCCGCGCAAGGTCGGGCGGGTGGACGCGATCCTCAATAACTCGTTCGGCATGCTGGGGATAAATTCCGCGTTGATTGTCAAACGGTTTGTGGCGTAGAAGGGACGTTCCAGTTCACCATGACCCAAGACCAATGCAAAGCGGCGGTGCTCGCCATCATCGCCGACATAGCGCCGGACGAGGACCTCTCGGACATCAAGCCCGACGTGCGCCTGCGCGACCAAATCGACCTGGATAGCATGGATTTCCTGGACATTGTCATGGAGCTGCGGAAGCGCCACGGCATCGAGGTCCCCGAGGCAGAATACGGCCAGCTTGCGTCCCTCGACAGCTGCGCGGAGTACCTCACGCCGAAGTTCAACGCGCTCGCGGCGAAGAGCTGAACGAGCCTGCCAGGGTGAACACCCGCGCGCATTACGATGTCGCGATCATCGGCGCCGGGGTGTCCGGGCTTGCCGCGGGAATCAGGGTGGCGCACTTCGGGCGCCGGGTGTGCATCTTCGAGCGGCACAACGCCCCGGGCGGGCTGAACAGCTTCTACAGCATCGGCGGCCGGAAGTTCGACGTGGGCCTCCATGCGGTGACCAACTACCCGCGGGCGGGAGCCAGGCCCGGGCCGCTCATCCGGCTTCTCCGGCAGCTGCGGATCGACCGGGACCAGCTAGGCCTGTGCGAGCAGAGGCAGTCCCGGATCGCCTTTGGCCCCCGCGGGGAGGAGTCGCTCCGGTTCACGAACGACTTCGCGGTGTTTGAGGGGGAGGTCGCAAGGCGCTTTCCGGCCCAGATGGACGGGTTCCGCACGCTCGCGCAGCTGGTCCGGGGCCACAGGTATTCGCAGGAGGCGCCGTTCGTGTCCGCACGGGAGGTCGTCCGGCGGCACATCGGGGACCGCCTGCTCGAGGAAATGCTCCTGTGCCCGCTCCTGATGTACGGCAGTGCCATGGAGAACGACATGGATTTCGGGCAGTTCGCCCTGCTGTTCGAGGCCGTGCTGCTCGAGGGTTTTGCGAGGCCCTTCGACGGTGTCCGGCCGATCCTGCGGGTGCTGCTCGACCGCTACCGTGAAGCCGGAGGGGAGCGACGCATGAAGTGCGGCGTGCGGAGCCTTGTCTCGGAGGCCGGCCGGGCAGCCGCGCTTGTCCTCGACTCCGGCGAGGAGGTCACGGCGGACCACGTCATCTCCTCGATCGGCGGGCCCGAGACCGCCGCGTTGGTCGCGTCCGCCGGGATTCCGGAGCCGGCGGGCGCCGCCCCCCGGGCTTCCGTTCCCGTCGGCCGGATCACCTTCATCGAGACCGTCTCGGTGCTGGACCGCCAGCCCGCGGAACTGGGGTGGGGCGACGACACGATCGTGTTCTTCAATGATTCCGATCGCCTGGCCTACGAGAGGCCCGGGGCGCAGGTGGATCCACGGTCCGGGGTCATCTGCATCCCCAATAATTTCGAGTATGGGCCGGGCAGGGTTCTGCCGGAGGGGATGCTTCGCGTGACCTGCCTCGCCAACTACGACGGATGGGCCCGCCTGCCGGAGGAAACCTATCGGGCGGACAAGGGCAGGTGGTTCGAGGTCGTGCAGCGCAGTGCCCGGAGGTTCCTGCCTCGGGTGGACGAGGCGAAACTCGCGGCGGCGACCGTGGCGACCGACATGTTCACGCCACGGACCGTCGAAAAGTTCACGGGCCATTTCAGCGGCGCGATCTACGGCTCGGCGGTCAAGAACCCGGGCGGCGTCACCCCGCTTGCCAACGTGTACCTCTGCGGCACCGACCAGGGGATGCTCGGCATCGTCGGCGCCATGCTGAGCGGGATCGCGATCGCGAACCAGCACGTGCTCCGGAAAGGCTGACGCATGGCCTACGACTGGCTCAAGGGGGTGGCCGACGAGTACGACGTGATCGTGATCGGGAGCGGCCTGGCCGGGCTCACGGCCGCGAATCGCCTCGCGTCGGCGGGCCGCACGGTGCTCCTGCTTGAGCAGCACTACCAATTCGGCGGGCTTGCGACCTGGTTCACCCGCAAGGGAGGGCACACCTTTGACATTTCGCTCCACGGGTTCCCGGCGGGCATGATCAAGTCCTGCCGCAAGTACTGGTCCCGCGAGATCGCGGACCTGATCGTGCCGCTGCGCGACATCCGCTTCGCGAACCCCCAGTTCGAAGTCCAAACGTCGTTCACCCGCGAGGACTACACGAGGGTGCTGGTCGGGCAGCTGGGGCTGGACCGGGAGAGGGTGGAGGAGTTCTTCGCCCACCTCGGAGGCTTGAACTTCTACGACCGCAGCGAGGAGACGACGGGCGCCATGTTCGAGCGGTACTTTCCCGGCAGGGGCGATGTCCACCGGCTCCTGCTCGAGCCGATCTCCTATGCGAACGGTTCCACACTCGAGGATCCGGCGCTCACCTATGCGATTGTCTTCACGAACTTCATGGGGGCGGGCGTGTACACCTTCCGCGGCGGATCGGACCTCCTGATCTCCAAGATGACGGAGGAACTGCGCCGACGCGGGGTCGAGCTGCGAAAGCGGGTGCTGGTCGAGCGGATCCTGGTCGAGGAGAGGAACGGCCGGAAGGTGGCGGCCGGAGTGGTTGCAAACGGGGGGAGGGTGATCCGGGCCCGGGCGGTCCTTGCGAACTCGAGCCTCAAGAACACGATCTTCCGCCTTGCCGGGGAAGAGAATTTTCCCCCGGACTACGCGGCTGCGGCCCGGGCTGTGCGCGTGAATTCGAGCTCGTGCCAGGTCTACCTCGGGATCCGCAAGGGGGAGACCCTGCCGCACGTCGGGGACCTGATCTTCGCGTCCGACAGCGCCCGGTTCAGCACCGGTGAATTGACGGACTTTCACACGACCAGCAGGGCCTTCTCGATGTACTACCCCGAGACCCGCCCTGGCGGAGGCCGCTACACCGTCGTGGCCTCGATCAACGCGAGGTACGAGGACTGGGTCCGTCTCTCGGCTGGGGAGTACGAACGGGAGAAGCAAAGGGTGATCGACGACGCCCTCGTTGCGCTCGAGAGGTTCATCCCCGGCATTCGGGCCAAGGTCGACTGGATGGAGGCGGCGACCCCGCGGACGATCGAGCGCTACACGACCCACCTCGCGGGGGCGTCCTTCGGGACCAAGTTCGAGGGCCTGCAGGTGTCGATGGACCTTCCGGCCAGGCTCCCTGGGCTCTACCATGCGGGCTCGGTCGGGATCATCATGTCGGGCTGGCTCGGCACCATGAACTACGGGGTCATGGTCGCGCACAAAATCGAGTCGACCCTGGCTGGCGGGGCGGATTGAGTACGCGCTCATGCCGGTCACCGACAGAATCCCGCACCGACCGCCGTTCCTCTTTGTCGACGAGATCGTCTCCGAGAGCGAGGACGGGCTCGTGGCGCGGCGCACATGGAGGGCCGACGAGGACTTCTACAAGGGGCATTACCCCGGGGCGCCGATCACGCCGGGGGTGCTCCTCTGCGAGGCCGTGTTCCAGACGGGGGCGCTCTTCCTGTCCCGCGCGCAGGGGGCCGCCGCCCCGGGCGCAGGGTACCCGCTGCTGGCCAAGGTGGCCGAGGTGCGCTTCCGCAACCCGGTGTACCCGGGCGAGACCACGCTGATCGAAGTGAGGAGGAAGGAGTCGCTGGGGGGCTTCACCATGATGTCCGGCAGCATCCGCAGCGGCGACAAGCGGGTCCTCTCGCTTGAGTTCTCGGTCGCCTGGAAGCTCCCGGCCGCCGCGCAACCCTGCTGACGCGAGTCCAAACGACATGCCCGACTTCCTCAAACTCTCCGGCAAGGCTGTCCTTGTCTTTGGCGTCGCCAACCGGAAGAGCGTGGCCTGGTTCGTCGGCAAGTCGCTCGAGGAGGAGGGCGTGCGGGTGATCTACAGCGT
Source organism: uncultured Opitutaceae bacterium (assembly GCA_964527955.1). Taxonomy (GTDB): domain Bacteria; phylum Verrucomicrobiota; class Verrucomicrobiia; order Opitutales; family Opitutaceae; genus Palsa-1447. The sequence continues at coordinate 8,520 of CAZGOX010000056.1, forward strand.
GCGCTCGGAGGCGAGGAGGAAGTCGCTCGAGGCTCAGCTCGCCGGAAAGCCGGTCTTCGTGTGCGACGTCGAGGAGGAGGGCGCTGTCGACCGGCTCGCCACGGAAATCGCGGCGGCGGGCCACACTCCCCTGCACGGGATCGTCCACTCCATCGCGTTTGCGAACTACGCCGGGGGTCTGATGCCCTTCCACGAGGCCCGGAGGGCGGACTTCCTGCAGTCTACCGCGATCTCGGCGTTTTCCCTGGTCGAGATCGCACGGGCGTTCAAGCCGCACCTCGCGAGCGACGCCTCGGTTGTCGCCATCGGGATCTCCTCCCTGCAGGTGACGCCGGACAACTACGGGTACATGGGGCCGGTCAAGGCCGCACTGGAATCGAGCGCGCGCTTCCTCGCGAAGTCCTTCAGCGCGGACACGGCGGTCCGCTTCAACGTCGTCGGCGCGGGTCCCCTGAAGACGAGCGCCTCGGCCGGGATCCCGGGCTACATCAGGAGCTACCTCTACGCCGAGAAGCTGACCTACCGGAGGCGGAACCTCGACACCCAGGAGGTGGCCGACGCCGTGCTGTTCCTCCTGAGCGGGCGAAGCAGCGGCATCAACGGGGCCACGGTCGTGGTGGATGCGGGGCTCGGCGGAAACGCCTTTGACCGTGATATCGTCCGGCTCGCGATGAGGCCGGAGTAGGCCATGCTCTTCCAGAACGTCTGCATCGAGTCCCTTGCGGTGGCGCTGCCCGACGAGGTGGTGACTTCCGCCGAGCTCGAGGAGAGGCTCCGGCCGCTCTACGAGCGCCTGAAGCTTCCCTTTGGGCGCCTGGAGCTGATGACGGGCATCAAGTCGCGGCGTTTCTGGCCGGCCGGAATGCGCCCCTCGGAGGCCAGCGCCCGGGCGGGCAGGGCCGTGCTCGCCAAGTCCTCCCTCCGCGCGGACCAGGTGCAGCTCTTCATCCACGCGGCCGTGAGCCGCGACATGCTGGAACCCGCCACGGCGTCGTTCGCCCACGCCATGATCGGGCTCCCGGCCGCGGCCCAGATCCTCGACGTGTCGAACGCGTGCCTCGGGTTCATGAACGCGCTGACCCTGGCCGGGGGGCTGATCGAATCGGGCCAGATCGGCTGCGCCCTGGTGGTCGCGGGCGAGAGCGGGAGGCCGCTGGTCGAGAACACGGTCAAGACCCTGCTGGAGCGGCCGCTGAGCCGAGACGAGATCAAGCCATACTTTGCCAACCTGACCATCGGTGCGGGGGCCGCGGCGGCCTTGGTCTGCCACCGCTCCCTTGTCACCGGTCCGGCCCACCGGCTCCTCGGCGGGGTTGCCCGCGCCGCAACCGAGCACAGCCAGCTCTGCCAGGGGGACTCCGAGAGCGCGGACGCGTTGGCCATGCGGACCGACTCGGAGCAGCTGCTCCTCGCGGGGGTGAAGCTGGCGGGCGAGACCTGGCGAGAATTCCAATCGGCGACCGGCTGGACCGCGGATACGCCCCGGCGGTTCATAGGACACCAGGTGGGTTCCGCGCATCGCCGGAAGCTCTACGAGGCGCTGGGCCTGGACCTTGCGAAGGACTTTTCCACGTTTGAAACGCTTGGAAACATGGGCTCGGTGTCCCTGCCGGCGACGCTTGCGGCTGCCGTCGAGGCCGGCGCCGTGAGCCACGGCGACCGGGTGGCCCTGTTCGGCATCGGCAGCGGGCTCAACTGCCTCATGCTCGCGCTGGAATGGTGACCCCACCGCAGATTCCCGGGTGGCTGGCACGGTCGTATCCCTTCAGGCCGGGATCCTTCACGACGCCCCGGGGGGCCGCGATGAGTTATGTGGACGAGGGACCCCACTCGGACGAGGCCGTGCTGATGCTGCATGGGAATCCCACATGGTCCTATTACTACCGGGACTTGGTTAAGGAGCTTATGCCGCGCCTGCGCTGCGTCGCCCCCGACCACATCGGCATGGGACTTTCGGAAAAGCCGCAGGACTACGACTACACGCTGGAGGCGAGGATCTCGGACATCGAGGCCCTGGTCGCGTCCCTTGGACTGAGGCGCGTCCACCTGGTGGTCCACGACTGGGGCGGTGCGATCGGGATGGGTTTTGCAGTCCGGCATCCGGAGAAGGTCGGCCGGATCGTCATCCTAAACACGGCGGCATTCCCCGCGCCGTGGATCCCGGCCAGAATTGCGGTGTGCCGGCTGCCGATCCTGGGCGAGTGGATCGTCCGCGGCCTGAACGGGTTTGCCGGCCCAGCGGCCAGGATGGCCATGCATGGTCGGCGGCTCAGCCCCGAGGAACGCAGGGCCTATCTCTTTCCCTACGACTCGTGGGCGAACCGGATCGCAGTGCACCGGTTTGTGCGCGACATTCCCATGGAGCCGGGGCACCCCAGCCGGGGGACGCTCGACGCCGTGGCCCGGGGCTTGCCCGGCCTCGCGGCAATACCCAAGGTTATCCTCTGGGGTGGGAGGGACTTCTGCTTCGACGACAGGTTTCTAGGGCGGTGGAGGGAAATGTATCCCGAGGCGGAGTCCGAGCGCTACCCGGATGCCGGGCACTACGTGCTCGAGGACGCCGGAATTGCAGCGCGGCGGCGAATCGCCGATTTTTTGAACTGAGCCCATGAAATTTGAACACTTCGCACTGAATGTCCCCAACGCCCGTGCCATGGCCCAATGGTACGTGACCGAGCTCGGCATGCGGATGGCGGTCGAGAAGGAGGGCCCGCCCTATGTGGCGTTTCTCGCCGACGACGGCGGTCGTGTGATCATGGAACTCTACACGAACACCGCTGCCGTCATGCCCGACTACCACTACATGCCGGCCACCAGCTTTCACGTGGCCTTCGTATCGGACGACCCGAGGGCCACCCAGGCGCGCCTGGAAACGGCGGGCGCCGCCGCCCTGAAGGACGAGGTGCTGCCGGACGGCTCCGTGATCGTCACCATGCGGGACCCCTGGGGAGTGCCCATACAGTTCTGCCGCCGCCGAAGCTCATTATAAGCTTCACATCCGGCTGGTTAGCTGTATGTTGGACACTCCGTATGCAGAAAACCCTGATCATCTTTAAGCCCGACTGCATCGAAAAGAAGCACGTCGGCAACGTCTTGGGACGTTTTGAGGAAGCCGGCTTTGCCATCATCGGCTGCAAGATGGTGCAATTGACGCCCACTTTGTTACAGGCGCATTACGCCCATGTGGCCGACAAGCCCTTCTACCCCGAGATCGAGCGCTTCATGGCCTCCCGGCCGGTGATCGTCATGGCCCTCCAGGGCGACCACATCGTCCGGAAGGTCCGCGACCTCCTTGGACCGACGGATTCCCGCAAGGCCGCCAAGGGGACCATCCGCGGAGACTTCGGGACCGAGATGATGAAGAATGTCGTCCACGCTTCGGACAGCGACGAGAACGCGAAGGTCGAGATCGCCCGCTTCTTCAAGCCGGAGGAAATCTTC
>CAZGOX010000057.1:0-1133 GCA_964527955.1 uncultured Opitutaceae bacterium
AGCGTGAAGAGCAGGATCCGCGCGTTGATCCCGATCGCGGCGCCCGTCAGGTCGCTGATCCCGGTAAACGCGACCAGGGGCTTGATCGAAAGGACTCCGACCAAGAGGCCGGCGGCGCCGCCCGCCAGGGCCAGGAGGAGGCTCTCGGTCAGGAGCTGGCGGACAATGCGTCCCGTCGTGGCGCCAAGGGCGACCCGCAGGGCCATTTCGGCCTGGCGCTTGGTCGCCCGGGCGAGGAGGAGATTGGCGACATTGGTGCAGGCAATCAGCAGGACCACGCCGACCGCGCCGAGCAGGGTCAGCACGTACGGGCGCATGTCGCCAAAGATCTTCTCGTGGAGCGGGAGCATTCCCACCGTCCATTTCTGCTTGAAGACGGGGTAGAGCGACTTGGTGGCGCGCTTGGCGACCGCGAGTTCCTCGGAGCCCTGGGCCACGGTGGCTCCCGGCTTGAGGCGGGCGACCACGGAGACGACGTAGTCATAGTCGTGCGATTGTTTCCACCGGGCGCCCCGGATGTAGGACGGCGTAAGGAAACTCGCGTTCTCGGCAAAAAGCGCGTGGGGCGGAAGGACCCCGATCACCGTCAGGCTTTGCCCGTCGAGATGGATCGTCTTCCCAATGATGGCCGGGTCCCCCTGGAGATGGGACTGCCAGAGTTCGCCGGACACGATGACGACCGCGTGGTTGCCGGAGGGCGCGTCCTCCTGATGGAGAAAGTCCCGGCCCAGGGCGGGTGTGACTTTGAAAACGCGGAGAAAGTCGGCGCTCACCTCCAAGCCGTGGACCCGGATGGGTTCGCCGATCCCTGTCAGGTTCTCGTCCACCTGGTGGGACGCGGCGATGGACTCCAATTGCGTCGATTGATCCTGCCAGTCCATGAAGGCCCCTCCGGAGGCGATCGAATAGTAGGCTCCCGGGTTTGGCATTTCACAGACCTGCACCAGGCGGTCGGAATCCCTATACGGAAGCGGCTCGAGGAGGACTGCATTCACGACGCTGAAGATGGCCGTGTTCGCCCCGATGCCGAGGGCGAGGATCAGCACCGCGACGACGGTGAAGCCGGGTGCCTTGGCGAGTTGCCGGAATGCAAACTTTAGATCCGGGAGCAAGGGGGACGTGTGGTTGGCACG
>CAZGOX010000057.1:1233-11938 GCA_964527955.1 uncultured Opitutaceae bacterium
CTCGGCCGGCCTGTATGGGTCGGCCCTGGGACCGACCCATGCGATGACGTGTTTTTTTGGGAGCACGGGGCTGGCCCTGCTGCTCCTCGCCATGTGGGTGGCTCTCGCCGACGAGAATGTGCGGATCATTTCCTTCGGCTGGCCCGCGGCGGTCGCCTTGGTGCTCCTGCCGCTCTCCTCCCCGCTGCCACCCGGATCCTACGCGCAGTTGTCGATTGCGCTCCAGGGATGGGTGACCGCGGCCGTGACAGGCACGCTGGGGCTTCTCGGGATCGCGGCCTACCAGGACGGCAATGTGATCGTGCTCGCGCACGCGAGTGTCGGCGTGAGCGAGGCGTGCAGCGGGGTGAGGAGCCTGGTCTCGTGCGTGGCGGCGGGGCTCTTCCTCTCGGCGGTCCTCCTGCGGCGCCCGCGGGCCCGGGCGGCATTGGTCGTCCTCGCGCCGATCCTCGCGCTCCTCATGAATTATTTCCGGTCGCTGATCCTGACTTTGATCGCGAATGCGCGCGGGGACATCGGGAGCGGCTGGCACTTCGGTACTGGGCTCGCGATCACCGGGGTCACGACCGCCCTGTTGGCGTGGGCGGCCGTCGCCCTCCGGGGTCGCGGCAAGCGGGAGGGGCCGCCGCCGGCCGCCGCCGCAGCCCTGCGGCGGCCGAGGAACCAGGGGGCCCTGGCACTTGCGCTGGGACTGCTCGCAGTGCTCCTCGTCGTGCTGGCCCTGGCGAGGCGGCCCTTTGGCCCGCCCGGAGCCGGGGCGCCCGACCTCGAGGCGCTGTTTTCCCAGGCGCCTAAGGGTTGGCAGGTCAGCGAGGGTGGGGACCTGGGCCAGTTCAGCGCGGTCCTCCAGACTCCGTACCTCATCCGGAGAACCTATGCATCCAGGGACGCACGGGGGCCTGTGTTTGTATCGATCTATGCCGCCTATTGGCTGCCCAACCAGGCCTCGGCAAGCCTGGTGTCGATCCACACACCGGACCTGTGCTGGGCGGGAAGCGGGTTTTCAGCCGAGCCCCTTCGGGCGACCCGGTCCGCCCTTCCCGTGGACGGCCGGACCCTTCCGCCGGCGGAGTGCAGGTTGTTTTCTAAGGAGGGAAGTTTCACCAGGGTTTGGTTCTGGCACCTGTTTGCCGGCAGGTTGCTCATCCAGGAGAGCCCCTTTTCGGTGCAAGGGCTCCTCAGGCTGGCGCTGTCCTACGATCTCCGAAGGGGCGGCGACCAGCTTTTCGTGGTTGTTTCGAGCAACCGGCCATGGGACGACGTGGCTTCCAATCCCGCCCTGAGGGAGTTTTTCGCCAGGACGGCTCCCATGGGTCTCTAGGATCCTGCTACTCCGAGTGGATCTTCTCGATACGCCGGGCGAGTTCGACGTCCCTGGCGGTCACCTTGCCGCCCGCGTCGTGGGTCGTGAGGCGGATCGTGACCCTGTTGTACACGTTGGCCCAGTCGGGATGGTGGTCCATCGCCTCGGCGTCGAAGCCCACCCGGACCATGAAGGCCATGGCCGAGCGGAAGCTGTCGAACTTAAGGGTCTTAGCCAGGGCGTCGTTCTCCAGCGTCCAGCCGGGGAGGCCGGCCAGGGCGGCCGAGATTTCGGAGGGGGAGAGGGGCGGGGTCATGGAGCGACCAAGCACAAGGCTCCCGGTTGGGGCATTGTCAAGTAGGGGTGGGAGGGGGTGCTACTATGAGATCGACGAAAACTGCTTGCATACGTTGAAAACGTGACCACGATATCAAAATGGATTCTCGACTGGGATCCTGCCAAGAACGCGAGCAACGAGGCCAAGCACGGCATCAGCCTTGACAGCGCTTCGGCAATCTTTGTGGGCCCGGTCGTTATCCTGCCTTCGACGCACCCCGGCGAGCCGCGGTATCTCGCCATCGGACTGATCGAGGGCCGACACTGGACGGTAGTCTACGCGTCTCGCGGCGACAGGCTCCGTTTGATTTCCGCCCGCCGATCCCGTGAAGATGAAAAAATCAATTTCCAAAAACTCCTTGGCTAAGACAAAAACCACAGCAGCCAACCTCGAAGCCCGCTTTGACGCCGGCAAGGAAGTGCTGGACTACTTTGATGTATCCCGGGCCATTGTCCTCCATGGAGGTGCGCGCCCTGGCGCCGGCCGCAAGCCCACGGGTAAGCTACGCAAGACGGTGAAGCTCTCGCCGGCGGCCATACGCCGCTTTCGGGACTTTGCCCAGCGAAAGGGGCTGCCCAACTTCTCCGCAGCGCTCGAGGCCGCCTCAGCAGCCTTGTAAGCTCATCTGTGCGAAAGCAGCGCGCGCAGCCCTACCTTAAGACATCGGAGCGAATGGCAAGGGCGACGGGTTGTAAGCGCCCAGAGCGAACCCCACTTGAAGTTCCGGAATCCAAGGCTACCTTGGCGCCATGGAACTTAGGCAACTCGGAAGGTCTTCGATCAAGGTGGCGCCCCTGGCCTTCGGCGGGAACGTTTTCGGCTGGACGGCCGATGAGGCGACCTCGGGCCGCCTGCTGGACACATTTGTCGGGGCGGGATTCAACCTGATCGACACGGCCGACGTGTATTCGAGCTGGGTTCCGGGGAATTCCGGCGGGGAGTCGGAGGCGATCATCGGGCGGTGGCTCGCAAGGACCGGAAAGCGGGACAAGGTCGTGCTGGCAACCAAGGTTGGGATGGAGATGGCGCCGGACAGGAAGGGGCTTTCCGGGGCGTACATCATCCGGGAGGTTGAGGAATCCCTCCGGCGGCTTCAGACCGACCGCATCGACCTCTACCAATCCCACAGGGACGATCCGGACACTCCCCTTGAGGAGACGCTCGGGGCCTACGCGGAGCTGATCCGGGCGGGCAAGGTTAGGATCATCGGCGCATCCAACTACGGTCCGGAAAGGCTCGTCGAGGCGCGGAGGCTCCATCGGGACAAGGGCCTGCCGGCCTACGAGGTCCTCCAGCCTGAGTACAACCTGTGTGATCGCGCCGACTATGAGACAAGACTGGAGCCGGTCTGCCGCGAGCAGCAGCTGGGGGTGATACCGTATTTTTCGCTGGCGTGCGGGTTTCTCACGGGAAAGTACCGGGCCGAGGCGGATCTTGCGAATCGCGCGCGCGCAGACAGGGTCCGCCGGTACCTGAATCCCCGCGGCTGGAGGATCCTTGCCGAGCTGGATAGGATTGCCGGGGCGAAGTCCGCCACGCCTGCCCAGGTTGCCCTTGCCTGGCTGATGTCTCGGCCGGGACTGACGGCGCCTATCGCGAGCGCCACGAGCGTAGGGCAGCTGGAGGAGATCATGGGATCGGTCAGGCTCAAGCTGACGCTGGCTGAGATAGCGGACTTGAACAGGGCCAGCGCCCTGGTCGGTTAGCCAGGGAGGCCTGGACCGGCGAGCGTGAGCGTCCTTGCGCCGAGCGGGCAGGCGTGTTCCGTCGCCGCGCCCGAGGGCCAGCGGACGCGGACCTTTCTGGGCGGATTCGGGTCCGGGTAGCCGAAGAAGCAGGCGGCGGTGGACTGGCTGCAATGCCCGGCGCCCGCGAAGACCTCGGCGGTCTGGGTCGAGCCGTCCGCGAGTTCGAGGGAGACCCGCGCACCGACAGCGGTCGGGTTTCCAGGAGGGCCGCGCAGGTCGACGCGAAGGGAATTGCGGCCGGCGATGCCGCGGTTCCGGAAGACAAGCGCGGTGTCGTTGTTCCGGGTCGCAAGGAAGTCCGGCCAGCCGTCGTCATCCAGGTCGAACAGCGCAAGCGCCCTTGCGTCGCGGGGGACAACAAGGTTGCTCTCGGCCGGGGGCACGGGGGTGAAGCTTCCGCGGCCGTCGCCGCGGAGGAGGAGGCTCAAGCCCCCGTCGAAGCGGCCGACTGCGGGGATCGGCGCGTAGGAATTCTGGAGGGCGTAGATGTCGGCTCTGCCGTCGCCGTCGAAGTCGCCGGCGACGATGCCCTGCAGCGGAGCGATCTGCGCGAGGCGGGGCAGGGGCTCGAAGCGGTGGGTGCCGTCGGGCTGGCTCAGGAACACGCCGCTGCGAAGCTCGGTCGCGGCAAAGCGTTTCGCCTGGGCCAGCGCGTCCCCGCCAAGGACCTCGGGAAGGGTCGCCCGGGCATAGGAGTCGGTCAGGGGAAAGCGCTTGAGGATGGAGGGGATCACGGCGCCGAGGTCCCGGCGGGAGCGCCAGGGGTAGAGCTTGTCGCCTTCGTGGAAGGCCTCGATCAGCTGGGACGATCCGTCGCCCCTGAAGTCGCCCGAGAAAAGCAGCGCGGGGTGTTCCGGATCGGCGCGGTACTGGGTGTTGAGGCCGGCGTTGCCGACGACAAAGTCCGGGCGGCCGTCGCCGTTGAAATCCGCGGATGCGATGGAAGTCCACCAGCCCGTGCCCGCCGCGGCGAAGCCCGCCCTCCCGGTCCAGTCCTCGAAGCCGGCTCCCTGGCGGTTGTGAAAGTACATCACGTGGCCCCACTCCAGGGTCACCAGCAGGTCGGGCCAGCCGTCGAGGTCGACGTCGCTCCATAGGGCGGAGGTCACCAGGCCGACTTCGCGAAGTCCGGGTGCCATGGCGTCGGTGACATCCTCGAACCTGCCGCCGCGGTTCAAGAGGAGCGCGCTCCGGGGCGGCTGGGGATACTGGCCTGGGAGAACCCGTCCCCCGATGAATATCCCGAGCCGGCCGCTGCGGGTGAAGTCGGCGGCGGCCGCCGCTCCGACGTTGATCGGGAGCGGGGGCAGGGAATCGTCGGGCGCGGGCCGGAAGGCGCCGTGACCGTCGTTCAGGAACAGGCGGGGCTGGCACCCAGGGTCCCCGGCGGGAAGGGCGTTGCCGCCCTTGGTCACCAGCAGGTCGTTGTTTCCGTCGCCGTCGGCGTCGAAGAGCAGCAGGGGCCCGTCGTCGGGGGATGAGGCCGCGGCAAAGGCCGGGATGCCTGGCTCGCCGAAGACGCCGCGAGAGCTCTCCTGGAGCACCCGCACGGGATCGAGGGTTGTGCCGCCGATGACGATGGCATCGCGCGACCCGCCGATCCCGCCCACGGCCATGCCCGGGCCGCGGCGATTGAGGCGCAGGGGGAGGAGGCGCTGGGCGGAGGTTTCGTCGACCGGTTCCTCGCGGGACTGCAGGGCGAGGCCGGTCGATTGGCCCACTTCGGCAAACTGGCCGGGCGCGGTGCGCGGATCCAGGGCGTGCGGGACCGGCCCGGAGGGCTCGGTGATCGTGAAGCGCCGGTCGACGGAGAGGTTTTCGAAAGACTGCACGTGCCCGCTCGGCCACTCCACGCTCAGGCGCAGGATGGCGGTGTCGTCGCCGAGGCCGAAGTGCGCGATGGGCTCGCTGCTGGAGAGGTACCCGCGGGCGAGGACGATCGGGCGGACCTGCACGCCCGAGGCGCTTTCGAGCCGGACGGTCGAGCCGATGCCGAAGCGGTTGGAGACCGTCCCCCGCAGGTCAACGATCACGCGGTGGCCGGTGCCGCACTCGTTGCGGAAGACGCTGACGCCCTCCTTGTAGTTGGCGTGGACGAGGTCGAGGTTGCCGTCGCCGCCCAGGTCGCCGAAGGCGGCGCCGAAGCTCACGTTCTTCTGGTCCAGGCCCCAGGCGGCGCTCACGTCCTCGAACTTGAGGCCGCCGAGGTTGCGGTAGGCGAGGTTCTTCTCCGCCTGGACCGGGCTCTCGTACATGATCTTGATCCGATCAGCCTGGGAATCGGCGTTCGTCAGGCGGCGGACGAGGTCCACTCCAGGGCTCCAGGGGAATCCGTTGGTGGCGAAGAGGTCGAGGCGGCCGTCGTTGTCGAGATCCTCGAACCGGACGGACCAGGTCCAGTCGGTCGCTGCGATGCCCGCGAGAAACGCCGCCTCGAGGCAACGTCCCTTGCCCGTGTTCAGCAGGAGGGCGTTCCTGTGGTACTTCGGGGCGGAAGGGTCTCCGTCCGCGGGTTCGGGGGTTTTCCCGCGGGCATCGGCCAGGAAGTGCTGGTCGGTCGCGCGGTTCGTCGCGGCCATGTCGGCCACGAGGAAGTCGACGCGCCCGTCGTTGTCCACGTCGCCCAGGTCGGCCCCCATCGAGGAGAAGGAGGTGTGGGGCAGCACCCGGTCCAGGACGTCGGTGAAGGTCCCGTCGCGGTTGTTGTGGTAGAGCTGGTCGGGGACACCGTAGTCGTGGCCGACGTAGAGGTCGGGCCAGCCGTCGTTGTCGTAGTCCCACCAGGTCGCGGAATGACCCTGGCCCTCGCCGCGGATGCCCGCCCGGTCCGTCACCTCGGTGAAGGTCCCGTCGCGGTTGTTGCGGAGCATGCGCCCGCGCTGGCCGTTGGGCTGCCGTACCGCGTCCAGGATGTTGGTCGTGATGTAGACGTCGAGCCAGCCGTCGCGGTCGTAGTCGCAGAAGGCCGCCATGACGCTGGAATCGGTGACGTCGAGGCCGTGGGCGCGTGCGCTCTCGCGGAACGTCCCGTCGCCCTGGTTGATGTAGAGGAGATTGGGGGCGTTGTAGCGGCAGACATAGAGATCGAGGAGGCCGTCGTTGTTCACATCGACGAAGGTCGCCCCCTGTTTCCAGATGCCGGCGGCGGCACCCTTGTCGCCGACCCCGGCCCTTTCGGTGACGTCCTCGAACTTCCAGTCCCCGAGGTTGCGGAAGAGCCGGCAGCTCTCGGTCTTGCTGACGACGAAGAGGTCGGGCCGCCCGTCGTTGTCGTAGTCCCCGATCGCAATCCCGGTGCCGAGCGACCCCGTCTGGAACTCCTCGAAGAGGTCCCCCTTCATCCGGGGGTCGGCGTAGAGGTTCTGGGTGAAGATGCCGGTCAGCTCCGGGGGGAGCCGGGCGAACATCGTCTTCCCGGTCCGCGCCGGACGGGGAGGGAAGGGCGTCTCGGCAATGCTTCCGCCGGAGCAGGGTTGCGTCGAAGCGGAGGCGATCCGGGCAAGCAGGCCCTCGCCCACGAGCGCCCCGGCCGAAAGGGCGAGGGACGATCGTACGAAGTCGCGTCGATTCACGCAGGAATCAGCGCGGCACCCCCCGTCCAAGTCAAGTCAGAGGGGCGCGAACCTGCGCCTATTCGACGCTGAGCTGGAGGGGGGCAAAGCCGTCCGCCGAAATGACGACGCGGTCGCCCTTGGCCAGGTCGGAAATCGTCCAGGTCTCGCCCGGCCCGATCGCGTGCCCGGGGACCGTCTTCGCCTTGGAGTCTGCGTGGAAAGCAACCGCGAGGACGATCTTGGCGCATGCCTTCACGGAGGAGGCCGACTCGTTCTTCAGGGTCAGGACGTAGGGGGCATCGTCGGCGCCGGACGCCTTGGCGAAGCTGGCGGAGAGGGGCAGGCTCGGGAGGTTGGCGGCGGCCGACGGGGTCGAATCAGTCTGGGCCCTCAGGGCCGGGGCGGAAACGAAGGCGGCGGAAAGGGCGAGGCCCAGGGCGAGCAAAGCGCCGGCGCGAAAACCTGCGCGGAGGCGGGAACTGGTTGAGGTATTCATGATTTGGGTCGGGGATCCTAGCCGTGCCAGGGCGGCAAGGGCCAGCCGAATCGGAAGCACACGGCTGCGTGGCGTGAATGAAACCGGGGCCCGGCTAGTCGCTGGCCCGGCGTCCGAACCATTCGCTGCAAACCACGAAGGCAAAGGCCGTGTACAGCAGGATGAAGCAAACGATGTCTTCGAGGACGAGCGCGATATCCTTCTTCATGTGCATCCTTTCTCCAGCCGGGCACCCGGAACCCGGGATCATCGGATCACCTTGCGCGGGCGCGATGCCGCGGCCTCCGTCCTCGTCTTGTTTCGGGCGGGGGAGCTGTTGGGGGCGGCCGGATCGATCTTCCGATTCATGGCGTTGACCGCGTTCTGGTTGATCTGGTGGGCGTTTCCGATGGGTTTCATGGTCGAGGCTTGCCGGGCCGGGTCGAACCGCCGGGCCAGCGGGCAAGGTACGTTGAAAGCCCCGGTCGGGGTATGGGGTGTAACCCGCCATCGTCCGGCCCCCTTGGGGCGGCGGAGAAGAAGGCAATTTGGCCGTTGACATTACGCTGTGTGCCACACAGTGTATGCCACATGCTATGTGAGAAACAGCACTCCCATGAATGACGAACTCTTCGAGCAACTCCGCCTTGAGCTGCGCCGGGGCTGCCTCGTGATGGCCGTCCTGGGGCAGCTCCGCGTCGAGCGCTACGGATACACCCTGCGCCTGGCGCTGGCCGAACTCGGGCTGGAGATCGATGAGGGCACGCTGTACCCGCTGCTGCGCCGGCTGGAGAGCCAGGGCCTCCTGGTCAGCGAGTGGCGTGAGGAGGAGAAGCGCAACAAGCGCTTCTACCGGATGTCGGCCGACGGCAGGAAGATGCTGGGGCTGCTGTCCGCGGAGTGGGGAGGCATCAACAAGGCGCTGAACCGGATTCTCAAGGAGAACTGAAAATGGAACTCATCAATCGGTACCTGCATGCGGTCAGATTCTGGCTGCCAAAGAAACAGAGGGACGACATCCTGGCGGAACTCTCGGAGGAGATCCGCTGCCAGGTCGAGGACAGGGAGCGCGAGGCCGGGCGGAAGCTGGATGACTCCGAAATTGCGGCCGTCCTCAGGCGGCTGGGCCAGCCGGTGGCCGTGGCAAACCGGTACCTGCCCCAGAGGCACCTGATCGGGCCCGTGTTGTACCCGATCTATCTGCTCGTGCTGAGGATTGTGATCCTCATCTGCCTGGTGCCGCACATTGTGGCGTGGATCCGATTCGTCGCGAATCCACGGGGGTCGTGGCTGGCCGCCGCATCGTCGTCGTTTGGCTCCCTTGGGACGTCGGTCCTCTTCTCGGTGGGACTGACGACCGTCATCTTTGCCGTGATCGAGCGGAAAGGGACAATGGCCAAGCTGGCCGGGGACTGGGATCCACTCAAGCTTCCCGCCGTGCGGGATCCGCGCAGGATTCCGCTCTCCTCTTCAGTCATCGATCTGGTGGTCCCGGTCGTGCTTCTGGTCTTGTGGGCCGGAAATGTTGGGTTTCGGACGGTCTTCGAGGTGGCGGGGGCGCGGATCACGCTGGCGCCGTCCTGGGAGTATTTTATGGGGGCCTTCGCGTTGCTCATGCTCGCCCATGCGGCGCTGGCGGTCGTGAACCTGTTCAGGCCCCGATGGACCCGCCCCAGGGCCGGAGCCCGCCTGGCGATCGACTTGGCGGGAGCAGTGTTGTTCTGCTGGTTGCTCAAGGCCGGCGTCCTCCAGGAGGTCGTCGTCGCCGCCGCCTCAAAGGCGAGGATGGCAGGTCTCGTGGACGTGGTGTACGTGGGGTTCTCGAACACGTTTCCCTTCGCCGTCTTGGTTTGCTCCGTGATCGTGCTGATCGATGTGCGCAGGATATTTCGTGCGGGGCCTGTTTGACAGAGCCCAGGAGGGGACGCGTGGCCGGTCCTGCGAACGACCCAGGAGCATGCCCGGACGGGCGGGCCGCCCGTCCCTACCTCGAAACGCCGGCTGACGAGTTATCCCCAAACGGACCCAGTACTTCACCCCACAGCATAGTGTGTTGGGCCGGTGTACGCTGACGGAATGCCGAATCTCCGTCCCCATGTCCTGTCCGGCGCGCGTGCGCTCTTACCGGCGGCCGCAGCAGCCGCCCTCTCCCTGGCGGTCTCCGCCCCCGTCGCGTACATGCAGGAGCCCCCGCCCCCGGCCGAGCAGGCGGTTGCGGACCCCCTCGACCAGCTTCTGGCGCCAGTGGCCCTCTATCCCGATCCCCTGATTTCGATCCTTCTGCCAGCGGCGACGTTTCCGTCGGACATAGCCGCCGCCGGGTACTACCTGGGAAATGGCGGGGATCCAGGCATGGTCGACGTCCAGCCCTGGGACCAGAGCGTCCGGTCGCTCGCCCACACTCCCAACGTCGTGATTTGGATGGCCGGGAATGCGGCATGGACCCAGTCTGTGGGCGCGGCATTCGTCTCCGAGCCGGCGCAGGTGATGGAGGCGATCCAACGCCTGAGGGAGCTCGCGCGCGCGGCGGGAACGCTCGAGAGCACGCCGCAGCAGCAGGTGATCCAACAGGGGGATTACGTTGAAATCGAGCCCGCCCAGCCGGGTGTGATCTACGTTCCGCAATACGACCCCGCGGTGGTCTTTGTGGACCAGCCGTACTACGGCTACAACGGCCCGTTCCTTACCTTTGGCCCCGCGTATCGCGCGGGCATCTGGCTCACCTACGGCCCCGACTGGGGCGGCGGCAGCGTCATCGTCGTGGGCCCGGACTACTGGCGCGGCGGCGGCGGATGGTGGCATCCGTACGGAGACCACGGTCGCCGGGGTTTTGGGGATTCGGTGCACATGGGTGCCAGCGTCCGTCCCTGGGGGTTCCCGGCCGGCCGCGAGAAGCCGCGGGCGCCCGGCGGATGGCAGAACGAAGGCCGGGTCGTGCACCCGAGCCTTGGGGCCGGCTTGGCGGCGCGTCCGCCGCAGTCGGCGTTCCGGGACATTCACACGAGGGGGCCGGCGGCAGTGTCGGCCGTTTCCAGGAATCCGGCTGCGTTCAAGGGAAAGCCCGTCAACCGCGCCGTCCTGGGGAAGTCCGGCGGAGCCAGGCCGGCCAAGTCAGCTGCGCCCAAGGACAGGAAGGCAACGCCCGAGGGCCGCGGGAATCGGGACGATCAGAGGCGGCCCAACCCATGAGGCTGGCCGGCCCGGCGCCTGCTTAGCCGTGGTCGTGGTGCGGCGGAACGAAGCCGTGGTGGTCGTGGTCGTGGCCGCGGCCGCCGCCGCCGAGGAAGA
>CAZGOX010000058.1:0-10641 GCA_964527955.1 uncultured Opitutaceae bacterium
AAGTCAACCCGGTCAACTGATTGGCATATGGGGACTTCACCTAAGCCATAAGTGGCTTTCATACTGGCCATTTTTCCGTCCGGGACAATGGTTGCGGCATGCCGCCGGCACTGAAGCAGCAGCCTGACTTTGACCTGGCCATCGTCGGAGGAGAGCCCGGCTCAAGAGCCACGCGGGAGTCGTTCAAAAGCTAATCGCGGTGTACTACGAAAACGACAGGCTCCCCATCCGCCTGAAGCACCTGATCGTCGACACGCTCAGGCTGACCGGAGTCCGCCCCGAGGACATCCCGGACGACGAACCGCTTCTGGGCTCCCCCCGCCTCGGGCTCGATTCCATCGACGCGCTCGAGCTCGTCGTCGCGATTGAGAAGCAATTCGGGATCAAGATTGCAAACAGCGAGGAGGCCCACGAGTCGCTGGCGAGCATAGGCCGCCTGGCGGCCTTCATCCAAACGAGGGCACAGGGCGACAGGCCCTCCCCGTGAAGTCGCAGGTGGAGTCCCCGCGCGTCCGCCTGACGGCGGCCGGTTGCCGGACCGCGCTGGGGGACGCCCGCGAGACCTGCGACGCCCTGCTCTCGGGCCGGCGCGCCCTAAGCCATCTTCCCGTCCTCGGGCCGGACGGCGGCGACCAGGTTCCGCTGGCCCCGATTTCCGGCCGCTTCCAGGCCGAGACCGCACCTCCCCGCTGGGTGCCCAGCCTTCTCGCGCTGGCCGCGGAGATTCCGCCGGGACCCTGGGGCACGGCGCGCCATCCCGTCATTGTCACGAGCAGCAATTTTGGCGTCGGCAGCCTCTACGAATTCAGCCGGAGCGGCGACGAGCGCCACCTTGCCTTCGGCACCCCGTTTTCGACCGTCGAGTCCGTGCGCCGGTTGCTCGGCTGGGGGACGAACGTTGCCCTGGTCTCGCATGCCTGCGTGTCAGCCCACGTCGGCCTCCTGCTGGCCTCCCAGTCCCTGGACGGAGGGTTGGCGGACCGGGCGCTGGTCTTCAGCTTCGACTTCATCAGCCCCTTCGTTTCCGGGGGATTCCATGCCCTGAAGATCTTGAACTCCGAGATGCCCTCACCCTACGCCGCGCGGCACGCCGGTTCCATCGGCCTCGGCGACGGAGCGGCCTTCGCCGTCCTCGATTCCGGGGGCGCCGGCCTCACGATCACCGCCCAGGTTCTCCACAACGAGATGCATCACGCCACGTCCAACAGCCCCGACGGTGCGGGCTTCGAGGAGTGCCTTGCGCCGGTCGCGGCCGCGTCCTCGGGGCGCCGCCTCTGGGTCAAGGGGCACGGCACAGGCACGCTCGAGGCCGGCCGGCTCGAGGCCCGGGCCGTGGAGCGGCTGTTTCCGGGGTCCCCCCTTGTTTCCTGGAAGGGCAGCCTCGGCCACACCCTGGGCAGCTGCGGCCTGGTCGAGCTGGCCGTCGCCGTCGAGGCGCTGGGCCGGGGCCGGATCCCCGGAACGGTCGGCGGCGAGCCCCCTTTTTTCACGGACGCCGTCGCCGACACCCCGTTTTCGGGCGACGCCTACGACGGCGTCGTCCTCGCAAGCAACGCCTTCGGGGGGGCGCACGCGGCCTTCCTTCTCGGCCATGATTGAACGTCACATTCATTCCATGCGCATCGAGGACCCCGGTTCCGAGGAACCGGCCGTGACGCGCGAACGGCTGGGCGCGAGCCTTCCCCGCGGCGCGGCAAGGCGGATGACCCAGCTCGGGCTGCTGCTGGGCAGCGCGTTCGAGAAGGTAAGGCCGGGGCCGGAGGACACGATCGTCTACGCCTCGACCTATGCCGAGAGCCTGGCCCTGGAGGACTACCTCGCGAGCTTCCCCACCCCGAGCCCGACGCTCTTCCAAAGCTCCATCCATCCAAGCGCGGTGCAGCAGGCCCTGATCGCCCGCAGGCAGCCCGTGCGCCAGCTCTTCCCGCTTACCGGCCGCGGGCAGCTCGTCGCGCACGCGGTCCAGGCGGCCCTGCTTTCCGGCTCCCCGTGCGTCATCCTATGCGGAGGCGAGGAGCGAGGCACTTGGACCCGGGAACACGACATGGCGAGTTCCGAGTCCTTTGCGTTCGCGCTGGCCCTGACCAGGGATAATTCCGGTTCGCTGGGAAAATTGGCCCTCGAGCCGGGCGCGGACCCGGGCGGCGAGTTCACGCTGCCGCAGTTTTTTGCCGCGCTCCGCAACGGGAGCCCGCTCCGGGAGCGGGCCGCCCCGGGCCTTACCCTGACCCTCACATGGCATTGAACGAAACCCCGGAACCGCGCCAGCCGCACAATCCCGGCCCGAGCTGGGGTTTTGGCTTTCTCCGCCGCGCCGACGCGGTCCTTCCCCGGCCTGTCTTTGCCTTCCTCCTTGGCGCGGGCGCCTGGGCAGCCGTGGCACTGATGCCCGCGGAGCGCCGCCACTCGCGCGGATACCTCTCGGTCATCCTCGGCCGGCCGGCATCCCTCGCCGATGTCTGGCGGCACTTCTTCTCGTTCGCCCGGACGCTGATGGTTATCCTCAGGGTCGGCGCCGGCCGGCCCCACCGCTGCCGAGACGGCTCCGACTGCACGGAATTCCGCTCGCTGATGGCTTCCGGCCGGCCGGCCCTGCTGGGCACGTTCCACCTCGGCCACTCGGATCTCCTCGGTTTCATGCTGGGAGACTTCGGCCGGCGCGTCGCCATGATCCGCCAGCGCGTCGGGAATTCCGGCGACACCCTCGGCCTTTCCCGCTTCGCCGGCCCATGGGTGACCATGATCTGGGTCAACGACGCGGACAACCTCGTCTTCGCCCTGAAGGACGCCGTCGCATCCGGCGTTTCGGTCGCCATGAAGTGCGACCGGCTCGGGTTCAGCTCCAAGCTCGAGCCCTTCGACTTTCTGGGCGGGCGCCGGCTGTTTCCGTTCACCATCTACCACCTCTCCGTCATCTTCCGCCTGCCGGTTGTGTTCTGCGTGGGCACCCCAGGAAGCGGGGATGAGTCGCTCGTCCACGGATCGCCCGTCTTTGCGCCCGATGACGGTTCCCGGGAATCCAACTTCCGCCGGGCCCGGGTGCACTTCCAGGAATTTCTCCTCGTGATCGAGTCCCTGCTGCGGAAGGATCCGTTCGCCTGGTTCAACTTCATCCCGCTCAACCCGGTCGCTCCCGAGTCTCCCTCAGCCGCTGCAGGCTAGAATTCGGCCATGGTCGCACGCGTCTATTACTATTGCGCCTACTGGGCATCCTGGACCCTCTTTGGCGCGGCCTGCCTGGCCCTCGCCGCGGTGTGCGCCCTCCTGCTGCTGCTTCCCGGGCGGGAGCGCCGCGCCCCATGGGTGCGCGAGGCCATTCGGCGGCTGTTCGCGACCTGGGTGGCATGGCTCGGCGCCGCGCAGCTGGTCAAGGTGACCTGGAGCGGCCCCGGCGAGAAGATCCTGCCCCGCCAGACGCTCTACGTCGCAAATCACCCCGGGCTCATCGACGCGACCCTGCTCCTGGCGCGCATCCCGGACGCCATCTGCATCTTCAAGCCGTCGCTGATCCGGAACCCCTTTCTGGCGCCGGCCGCGATCATGGCCGGTTACGCCCCGGGAAACTCAGGGGTCGACCTTGTCCGCAGCCTCGCCAAGAAGGCCGCCGCCGGCTGCAGCGTCCTCATTTTTCCCGAGGGAACACGCACGAACCCGGGGGCGGTCCTCAACGCCCTCAAGCCCGGATTCGCCATCATCGCCCGCCGCGCGGCCTTTCCGATCCAGCTCCTCGTCCTCCGGTCCGACCGCGAGCTGCTGCCCCGCGGCCGCTCCTGGTGGACAGTGCCCCGGTTCCCGGTCCGGGTGGACATCCGGGTCGAACAGGCGCTTCCCGCCGCCGTCAACCTCCCGGTCGACGACACCGTCCAAACCGTCGAGCGGGCCTTTGTGGGCCTCCTCGTCCGCGCGACATGACCCCTTCCACAACCCACCTGGTGCTCATTCCGTCGTACAACGCCGGTCCCCGGCTGCTGTCCACGGTCGAGGACGCGCTGCGACATTGGAGTCCAGTCTGGGTCGTGATCGACGGCAGCACGGACGGCAGCGTCGGCGACGTCCGCCAGCTTGCCGGGCGCGACCCGCGGGTGCGCGTCACCGTGTGCGGAAAGAACGCCGGAAAAGGGGCGGCGATCGAGATCGCGCTCTCCGCCGCCCAGGAGGAGGGGTTCACCCATGTCCTCACGATGGATTCCGACGGCCAGCATCCCGCCGACCACATAGCCGACTTCATGCGCGCGTCCGCGTCGCACCCCGATGCCCTCGTACTCGGAAGGCCGGTCTTCGGGCCGGATGTACCCTCCATCCGCTTCTACGGTCACAAGGCAAGCGTGGCGCTTGCCTGGATCGAGATCCTCGGGGCGGGCATCGACGACCCCCTCTTCGGATTCCGCGTCTATCCGATTGCCCCCCTACGGCGGGCCTTCGAGGCGACGAGGCACGCCCGTCGTTTTGACTTTGACCACGAGATCGCCGTCCGGATGTTCTGGGCCGGGGTCCCCACGATCAACAAACCCGCTCCCTGCCGGTACTCCACGAAGGCAGAGGGTGGGGTCACCCACTTCCACTATGTCCGCGACAACCTCACGCTCGTGGGGCTGCATTTGCGGCTTCTCGCCGAGCTGATTCCATGGCGCTTGGTCCAGGTCTGCCGCGCGCGGACAAGGAGGCCCGTGGAATCCGTTCAGGCGACCGTCTCGTCCCGATGAAACGCACACTAGCGGCGCTGTCGCTCTGCCTTGCCTGCGGCATTCTTCGGGCGGACCCGCCCCCGCTCCGCCCCGTCGACGCGTCCAACGACCCGGCCTGGCGGAGCCTCCTCTCCCAGCTGGCCAACAGCGGCTCCCGGGCGGCCCCATTCGAGGAGCGGCGTTATTTTCCGTTTCGAAAACTGCCCGTTTTCCTCTCCGGCGAAATCCGCCTCTCGCCCGGCCGCGGGCTGAGCCTCGACTACAGGTCCCCGGACCCCCGCATCGTCATCGCGGACCGCCTCGGGCTGGTCGTGCGGGATCGCCGGGGGGCCGGCTTCGCCGCGGCCTCGGGCGGCCGCGAGCGGGCGGCGACGGGCCTGTTGCTCGACATTATCCGTTTCAACGTGCCCGAGCTCCAGAAGAGGTTCGCCTTTTCCGGCCGGTACGACGGCGAAGCCTGGGCGCTCTCCCTGCAGTCGCGGGATCCGTCCCTCTCCGCGGGCCTCTCCTCGATCTCCCTCTCCGGCTCAGGGGCAAGCCTCTCGCGGATCGACCTTATCGTGTCCGACCGGCAGCATGTGGAGATTCTCATCGGTCCCTCGCCAAGCGGCGTCCATTTCAGCAAGGACGAGTTGGCCCGCTACTTTCGCTAGCCAGTGGAAATCTCCCGCCAGAAGCTCCTCGCGCGCTGCGCCCTCGGCGCCTTTGCCCTGGTAGCCACGGGATGGCTCTGCCACCTGGACTATTCCACGAAGATTTCGACCAACGTCCTCGATCTCATCCCGCCCGGCGAGCAGGCCCCTGAGGCCGGCATCGCCCGCGCGCTCGCCGGCGATCTCCAAACCCGCGTGATGCTCTTTTCGGTGCGCGATCCCGCCTTTCCGGACAGCCCCCCCGTCGACGCCGCCCGCCTGCTCGCCATGGAGCTCTCCCGGTCTCCCGCCTTCGCCGAGGCCATCCCCCTCGACGGCGACGGCTCGGCGCAGTTCGGGCGCGCGATTTTCGACCGCAGGTTCAAGCTCCTGCTGCCCTCCTGGCTGGGGGAGCGCGGGCGCGAATTCTCCAGGACGGGCATGGCCCCCGCCGACTTCTCCCGCTGGCTCGCCGAAAAGTCCGCCGCGGACCTCGAGGCCTTTCTGTCCCGGCCCGAGGCTCCCGCCATGGGTGCCGTCCTGCCGATGGACCCGCTCCTGCTCGTTCCCCGCCTGGTCGACCGGGCCCGCCCGATCGGCACTCCAAGCACAGCCGAAGGGGGCCCCGCTCTGGTCTGGGCCCGCATAAAGGCCTCGCCTCTTTCCGAGGAGGGCCAGGCCCCCGTTTTCGCAGCTGTGGACCTCGCGTTCGCCCGGGTCAGCGCCGCACATCCCGGCGTCGAGTTTCGTTGGACCGGAGTCAACCGCTTCGCCGCCGCAAACCGCCACCAGATCGAATCCGAAATCAAAGTCCTCAATGTGGTGTCGATCGCCGCCGTCCTCGCCGTGGGGGCCCTGTTCGTCCGACGCACTTGGAAGATGCTCCACCTTGTTCCCGTGATCCTTTGCTCGCTGCTCGGGGCCTGGAGCGTATCGACCGCGGCCTTCGACCGGCTGCACATCCTGGTCTTTGTCATCGGTTCGCTTCTGGGCGGCGTCGCGATCGACTACGGCTTCTACATCTACATGCAGGCATCGCTTCACCCGGGAGAACCCTACGCCGCCAAGCTCAGGCGCCTGCTGAAGCCCCTGCTCGCAAGCTGCCTGACGACGGTCATCGGCTTCTCCCTCCTGCTGTTCTCGAATCTGCCATTCATCCGCCAGGTGGGCCTTTTTGTCGCCGCCGGCCTTCTCTGCGCGCTCGGCGCGGCCATGCTTTATTTTGCCCAGCTGGACCGGCCTTTCCTCGAAGGCCGCCAGTTCGGCCGCCTCGGGGGAGTCCGCAATCGACCGCTCCTTCGGGTCGCGCTGCTCGGCCTGCTGCTTGCCGCCGCGCTCGTGGCCGCCGCCGGGCCCTGGATGCTTCATTGGAGCGACGATGTCCGCGAACTCGAGATTCCGACGCCGGAGCTTGCGGCCAACGACCAATCGGTCCGGGCGCTCTTTGGGGACACGGCCGACCGGACCATTTTCCTGACCTACGGCGCCAACCTGGCCGAGGCACGCCGGCACTTGGACGGTTTTCTCGCGGAGGAAGCAAAGACTGCTCCCTCCGCCAATGCGGCTAGCCTGGGCCTCGTCTTTCCGACCCAGGCGGACTGGGAGAACATGCCTGCTCTGTTGGGCCGGCTCCGCGGCCTCGACGCCGATTTTCGCGCCGCGCTCGACCGCCATGGATTCACACCAGATTCCTTCGATCCGTTCTTCGACGCGTGGGGCAAGGTCCAGAGGACTCCCCCCACGGGCGCCTACGACGGGCTCTATGCGGACTTCCAGCAGTCCGTGGGCGGCCCCCTGGCCTCCCTGGTCGGGTCTCACGGGCCCTTTTCCTGGTTTCTCACCGTGGTCGATGGGCCGGCGGTGCCGCCGCCGGCCGGCACGTTCACGATCAGCATAAACCAGCTCCAGTCGCTCAACCAGTTGTTCACCCGCTACCGCTGGTCGGCGCTCCGCCTGAGCTTGGTTGGCCTTGGCCTGGTCATCGCCAGTGTCTTCATCATCTATCCATTTCGGCGCGGCCTTCGGATTGCCATCATCCCCGCCGGATCCTGCTTCTTTGTCCTGGGCGTCCTCGGTCTCGCCGGCCAGAGCCTGAATCTTTTTCACCTGCTCGGCGCCTTTCTCGGGGTCTGCCTTTCGCACAACTACGCAATATTCTCCTCGGACCAGGCGGCGGCCGGCGCCGAGCCCCCGGTCTCGATCCGCCTGTCTGCGCTCTGCACCGCCTCGTCCTTCGGCGTGCTTGCGTGCAGCCACATTCCCGTCGTCCATGCCCTGGGAATGACAGTCGCTTTGATCGTACTCACCACCCTGACCGTGGTCGAACTCGAGCCGCTCGCCCGGGCCCGAGTCCCTTCCCCGTAGTCCATGAGCGCGTCGCTGATCGAAAGCTGGAACCGGACCGTGCACTCGCGCCCGGACGCCCTTGCGCTGATGGACGCCTCCGATGGGAGGGCCTGGAGCCGCCGCGCACTCGACGCCCATGCCGCCGCATGGGCCAACGCCGCCGTGTCTCCGATCGCGGGCGAGACGGTCGTCTTCTCCGAGCCCAACGGACCGGCCTGGCTTCAGGTCTTCCTCGGGCTCCTCAAGGCGGGAGCGGTGCCGGCGCCGATCGACCCCGGTGAACCCGCCGAAGCGCAGCACACTCTGGCGCAGACCGTCGGCGCCCGCTTCCTTTGGTCCTCCGGCACCCTTCATCGGATCCATCGTGGTCGCCGCGCACCCGCGGACGGGAGGCGGATCCTGAAGATCACCTCCGGGACGACCGGGGCGCCGCGCGCCCTGCCCTTCACGGACTCCCAATTGCTGGCCGACGCGCGGCAGATTTGTGCGACCATGGGCATCCGTCCAACCGACATCAACCTTGGGCTGATCCCGTTCGGTCACTCCTACGGGATGGGCAACCTCGTCCTTCCGCTGCTGGCCCAGGGGACGGCAATCGTGAGCGGTGTCCCCGCGCTCCCCCAGGCCCTCGCCGCCGGCATCGCAAAATGGCGTCCCACGGTATTTCCCGCCGTGCCGTCAGTGGTTTGGGCGCTGGCCGAGGCCGAAGTCGAGCCGGAAAAGCTGAGCAGCCTGCGGACGGTCCTCTCCGCAGGCTCCGAACTGCCTCCCCAGGCGGCCCAGTCGTTTCACCGCCGCTTTGGCCTGAAGATCCACAGCTTTTACGGCTCGAGCGAAACGGGCGGGATCACCTACGACCGCTCAGGCGACGCCGCCGGCACGGGCCGCAGCGTCGGAACGCCGCTGAAGGGCGTTCAGCTCACTTTCGGCCGCGGGCGCCGCTTCACCGTGGCCAGCGCCGCGGTCTTCACGCTCGGGAATCCACGCGCCAGACGGGGCCGCGGAGTTCACCTCGTTGCGGATCTCGGCCGGCTCGATGCCGATGGAGAACTTGCTCTCCTCGGCCGGGCGGGCCGGACGATCAAGGTCGGGGGCCGCCGCTTCGACCCCGCCGAAATCGAAGGCGTCCTCAAAAAGCTTCCCGGCGTCGGCGATGCGTTTGTCGCAGCCGATCCACGGCGTACCAATGCCCTCGCCGCCGTCGTGGCCGGAACCGTTTCCGCTGAGGCCATCCGCAGCGCACTGCGCGGCAAGGTGGCTCCGTGGAAGATCCCCGGAAGGCTGATTGCCCTCCCGCGCCTTCCCGTCACCGCGCGCGGCAAGCCCGACACCCGCCAGCTGCTGGCGCTCCTTGAGCATTAGCCGGCTTTCGCCGCAAGGTTCGCCTCGATTTCGACATTGAGCCCGGCCCGGCAGAGATCGGTTTGCAGCCACACCACGCGGTCCCCGCTCCGAAACAGGCCTTGGTTGAGCCGTGCCCGGACCCTTTGAAGATCGGCGCCATGCCGGAGATACACCTTGAAACGCCGCCCGAGGCCCAAGGCTTCGCCCAGGTCGTCGCCGACCCCGGCGGCCCTTGAAATCAGGTGCAGGTTGTCCAGCGTGCATTCGAGCTGGGCCATGGTCGCTCCGGGATGGAGGGTCTCGTGGCCCTTGATCGCGGAAGTGCCCGAGATGTAGATCAGCGGCTCACCCTTGTGTGTGGCAACCGTGGCGCGGGCAAAGCTCGGCGAGTGCGCTCCATGCTCCAAGGGATAGTCGTAGGCCGGCACCTGTTCCGGATTCTCGACGTAGCGCGGGAGGGAACCTCCAGCCACGAACACCAGCCCGATCGACCGGCCGCGGCAGCCGACGGCTGACGCCGCCGGCAACGCCCTCCGGTAGTCGGCGCCAAAGGCCGCTTCGAATGCCCGCGCCCTGCCCGAGCTGAACGTCCGGTAGTTTTCGAATCCGTCTTCGATCCGGTTTATGTCGGGCACATAATTCCAGACCCGGTACAGCGACTTGCCGGCCATCGCCCGAAGGAGACGGGAATAGAGTTCAAACGTGGCTCCCTCGAGGGTCCCGGCCACCGGCTGCAGCGCGCATCCGGTTGTCAGGCCCTGCGCTTCAAAGAGCTGGAAGTCATGGCCCTCGCCCAAGGGCTCAACGGCGCCGAAGATCGTCTCCGCCGAGTCGCCTCCGAGGGCGACCAGCGGCAGCCGAAGGCCCGCCCGCCCGCCCCCGCTGTGGAAAACGGCAACGGAGCCCCGGAATTCAATTTCAAGCGAGACTTCCATCAGGCGGCAGCACGCACGTGAGATTCCTTTTCCGCAGTCCGTCGAGCAGTTGCCGGACGGCTTCGACCCGGACGTCGGCGTCGACGCCCGGACCCTCGTGCATGAGCACGATCGCCCCGGGCTCGATCTTCCGAAGGATTCTCGCGGCGACCCGGGCCGGGTCGCGACAGACCGAGTCGTAGCCGCGGGCGCTCCAGCCCACGCAGGCAAGCCCGCGCCTGCCCAACGCCATCCCCAGGAACAGGTTCTTGATTCCCGCCGGCGCCCGGAACCGGCGCGGACGGACCCCGGCCTTCGCAAGCGCCGCAGTGCATTGGTCGAGCTCCCTCCCGACCCGCCCCGGCGATGCGCACCAGAAGCTTCCAACCGGGTGGGTCTGGGTGTGGTTCCCCACCTCGTTTCCCCGGCGCACGATTTCGGAAACGAGTTCCGGATGGCTCGCAGCCCGCTCCCCAACCACGAAGAAGGTGGCGCGTGCTCCATGGCCGTCCAGCAGGTCCAGGATGCGCGGGGTATCCCCCTCATCCGGCCCGTCGTCGATCGTGAGCCAGACTTCCCGCCGGTCAGTCTCAAACCGGGTGAACACCCGGACGAGGCCCTTGCTGGATGGGACAAAAACCTGGTAGGCCCAGTAGAAATCCGGTCCGAAGAAAAGCACGGCCGCCAGCCAGCCGCTTGAGGCGACCAGCGCCAGGGCAG
>CAZGOX010000058.1:10741-11812 GCA_964527955.1 uncultured Opitutaceae bacterium
GAGTATGGGAAGAAGAACCTGATCCCGGTACATGCGACCTTCGACGGCGTGCCCTACCGGGGATCGATCGCAAATTTGGGCCGCGGCCCCTGCCTCATTGTCGTCAAGGCGATCCGCGAGGAGATCAATAAGGGCCCAGGCGACACGATCGCCGTCACGGTCGCGCTCGACACGGCGGTCCGGCGGGCGAAGCTACCCTCGGACGCCCGGGCTGTCCTCGCAAGGTACCCCGCCGAGAAGGGCGCCTTTTCAAGACTGAGCTACAGCCACCAAAAAGAGCTCGCCGCCTGGATCGACCAGGGGAAGAAGCAGGAGACGCGGATTTCCAGGATCGAAAAGATGCTCGTGCTGCTGCGCAAGCCGCTGAAGTGATCGGCCTGCGCCATGGAAACCGTCTTCGCCCCGGAGGCGCTCCGCCGCCTGAAGGCCCTGCCCGTGCTCAAGGCCGTGGGCATAACCGGCTTCATGGTGCTGTTTTTCGTCGGTTACTTCGCGACGCTAAAGCACCCCCTTTTTCCGGTGCGTATCATGGCCGAAGGCCCGCTGGACCGAATCATCGGCTACCGGTCGTGGTCGATCTGGCCGTACTGCACGCTGTGGCTCTACGTCGTCCTGCCCCCCGCCCTGATGGTCGAGCCCAGGGCCCTGACACGCTACGGCGCCGCGGCCGCAGCCTTGGCCGCAGTCGGCCTCGGAATCTTCCTCCTCTGGCCGACAACGGTCGCCCTGCAGGGCACGGGCTTCCTGAAGACGCTGGACCGGGGCGGCAACGCGTGCCCGTCCCTCCACGCGGCCTACGCCGTGTTCTCGGCACTCTGCCTGCAGCGCATCCTCCGCCAGCTCAACGCGCCGCGGACGGTCCGCGTGGCCAGCTGGCTCTGGTGCGGGGCAATCCTTTACGCGACCCTCGCGACCAAGCAGCACGTGAGCGCGGATCTGGCCGCGGGTGCAATTCTTGGGGCCGCTGCTTCGCTAGTTGCCTTCGAAGCGACGCCAAATTCAGGGCGGGCCTAGCCGAATTGGTGCCAGGGGCGGGGATTGAACCCGCGACCAAAGGCTTATGAGTCCTCT
>CAZGOX010000059.1:0-11767 GCA_964527955.1 uncultured Opitutaceae bacterium
CCGGCATTGCGCTCGACCTGCTTGACACAATCCCCAACCCTCGACGCTCTTTTCGTACCCCATGAAATTTACCGACGGCAACTGGCTGCTCCAACCGGGTGTTAAGGCCAACTACGCCACCGAGGCCTACGATGTGTCGCCGGAGGGCGACACCCTGGTCGTCCACGCGCCCACGCGGCCGATCCGGCATCGCGGCGACACCCTGGACGGCGCCCTGCTGACGATTCGCCTGAGCTCACCCATGAGGGACGTCGTGCGCGTGCGGATCGAGCATTTTGCCGGCGTGGCCGACCGCGGGCCCCACATTCCGCTGCTTTCGCAGCCTGCCCCGGACGTCAATCTCGCGATCGGGGAGGACGAGGCGGTCCTGACCTCGGGCCAGTTGTCGGCGCGGGTCCGCCGGAAGGGCGGATGGGACCTCTCCTTCACGGCCGGCGACCGGGTCGTCACCCGGAGCGTGGCCCGCTCCGCCGGCTACATCCAGTGGACCGGGAAGGGAAACTACCTCCACGAGCAGCTTACGCTCGCGGTCGGGGAGTGCGTGTACGGGCTCGGCGAGCGCTTCACCGCGTTCGTGAAGAACGGACAGGTGATCGAGACCTGGAACGAGGACGGTGGCACCGGCTGCGACCAGGCCTACAAATCCATACCCTTCTACCTGACGAACCGGGGCTACGGCGTCCTGGTGAACGAGACGGGCCCCGTGTCCTTCGAGGTGGCCTCGGAAAAGGTGTCGCGGGTCCAGTTCAGCCTGCCTGCCGAGAGCCTGGAGTACTTTGTGATCTACGGGCCGGACCCGAAGGACGTCCTGCGGAAACTCTCCGCGCTGACCGGCCGGCCCGCGCTGCCCCCGGCATGGTCGTTCGGGCTGTGGCTGTCGACCTCGTTCACGACCAACTATGACGAGGCCACGGTCACGAGCTTCATCGAGGGAATGCGGTCGCGCGACCTTCCCCTCCATGTCTTCCATTTCGACTGCTTTTGGATGAGGGAGTTCAACTGGTGCGACTTCCAGTGGGACGACAGGACGTTCCCGGACCCGGCCGCCATGCTCAGTCGCCTGCGGGACCGGGGTCTCAGGATCTCGGTGTGGATCAACCCGTACATCGCCCAGCGCTCCCCTCTCTTCGAGGAGGGAAGGCGCCTGGGATGCCTGCTGAAGCGCCCGAACGGGGACGTCTGGCAGAGGGACCAGTGGCAGCCCGGTATGGGCATCGTCGACTTCACCAATCCCGCCGCCCGGGAGTGGTTCGCCGGCCACCTGGCCCGCCTGGCGGAGCTCGGCGTGGACTGCTTCAAGACCGACTTTGGCGAGCGCATCCCGACCGACGTCGTGTACCACGACGGATCCGACCCTGTGGGCATGCACAATTTCTATTCTGTCCTGTACAACGAAACGGTATTTTCCGTGCTTGAGAGGATACGCGGCAAGGGTGAGGCGATCGTGTTCGCCCGCTCGGCCTACGCATCCTCGCAGCGGTTCCCCGTCCATTGGGGCGGCGATTGCTACTCCACCTTCGAGTCCATGGCCGAGAGCCTCCGCGGCGGCCTTTCGTTCGGGCTTTGCGGGTTCGGGTTCTGGAGCCACGACATCGGAGGGTTTGAGGGCACCGCGCCCGCCATCATCTACAAGCGCTGGGTCGCGTTCGGTCTCCTGTCGTCCCACAGCCGCCTGCACGGGAGTTCCAGCTACCGTGTGCCGTGGACCTATGACGACGAGGCCTGCGATGTGCTTCGCTTCTTCACCAAGCTCAAGTGCCGGCTGATGCCGTACCTTTTCGGGGCCGCGGTCCAGGCCCACCTCGAGGGGATCCCGGTCATGCGGGCGATGACCCTGGAGTTTCCTTCGGACCCCGCG
The DNA here is from genome assembly GCA_964527955.1 of uncultured Opitutaceae bacterium. Classification (GTDB taxonomy): domain Bacteria; phylum Verrucomicrobiota; class Verrucomicrobiia; order Opitutales; family Opitutaceae; genus Palsa-1447. Next base: position 1,859 of record CAZGOX010000059.1, read on the forward strand.
TGCGACACCCTCGACCGCCAGTATGTCCTGGGCGGCTCGATCCTGGTGGCCCCGGTGTTCACAGAGGATGGTTGGGTCGACTATTACCTGCCCGAGGGGCGATGGACGCACCTGCTGACAGGGGAGGTCCAGTCCGGCGGGCGCTGGCACCGCGCGCGGCACGGCGTCCTGAGCCTGCCGCTCTTCGCGCGGCCCGGCTCCATCATTCCCCTCGGGCCCGTGGACACGCGGCCCGACTACGAATACACCGAGGGCCTCACGTTCCGGATCCACGAGCTTGCCGACGGGGCGACCGCCCGGTGCGCGGTTCCGAACCGGCTCGGGCAGCCGGGGGTCGAGCTGACCGCCCATCGCCGTGGACGCAAGATCCGCGCCGAGCTGAGCGGCCCCGCGGCCGGCGCGTGGAAGGTGGAGGTCCACCCCGGAGACGCTGTGGCGTCGGCCGAGGCCGGGACAGTGAGCGTGGAACTTGAGATTCCCGGACCGTGACGACCGGCGCCATGAAGCGACTCCCGTTCCTTCTGTTGGGACTGCTGGCCGGGTGCTTGATGCCGCAGTACGGCACGTACACCCACCCGGTCGACATCGTGGGCGGCGAGACGTTCAACGTCGCCTTCAACGCAGGGCGCCCCGTGCTCGCGGAGGACGACGATTTCCGCGTGGGGGTGGCCGGGCTGAAGCTGGTCGTCCCCGATGTCTACCTGGTGTTCAGCCTGTATTCCAAGAAGGGGACCCTGCCCCGGAGGGTCACGGTGGAGGACGTTGCGGGGAACACGGCCGAGCTGTTTGTCGACGACCGCCACCCGAGATTCATCGTCAACCCGCTCAAGCCCAACTCCGATACCAAGACCTGGGTGTGGCAGCTGGGCCCCCTCATCAGGAGCCAGTGGCGACCGACGTGGTTCCACGAACCGGACGAGAGCGTGCGGGTGTACCGGTTCACCGTAGTCACAAGCGACGGCCGCCAGGTCGTCCTGAACCAGGGCATGAGCTATCCCGCGCCGGTGAAGCAATTCATCCTCAAGGCTCTCCCGGAGTCGGCCCCAAAGAGAACCGACTCGGCCGAGCCGGTGCCGATGACCGGGGAGTAGCGCTCAGGGACTTGGGGACTGCGGCTGCAGGGAATCCCCCAGCCAGACGAACTTGTATGGGTGGTGATCCAGCAGGGTCGGGTACCAGCCATGGACGGCCGGCCGGATCAGGTAGACATGGTTGTAGTGGTAGATGGGCAGGATCGGCGCCTCGTCGAGCAGGAGCTGCTCGGCCTCCCGCCTGAGCCTGTCGCGATCCACGGGAGCCTTGCTGGCGGCCGCCGCGTCCAGGAGCGCGTCATAGGACGGGTTCGACCAGCCGGTCTGGTTGTTGCCGTTGTTGGCGCGGAAGATGTCGAGAAAGGACGCGGCGTCCGCATAGTCGGCGATCCACGCCGAGCGCACGATGTCGTAGTCGCCGGTCTGCCGGTCGGAGAGAACGACCTTCTCCTCCTGGTTTGCCAGGCGGACCTCCAAGCCCAGCTCCCTTCTCCAGGTCTCCTGGACGGCCTCCGCGATGGCGCGGTGGTTCTCCGAATTGTTGTAGAGGAGCTCAAGGGACGGGAAACCCCTCCCTCCGGGAAAGCCCGCGGATGCGAGCAGCCGGCGCGCACCGTCGAAGTCCGCGGGCCGCCCGTTCGGCGGTGCGTACCCCCCTACGCCGGGAGGCGTGAAGGAAAGGGCCTCGGTCTGCTCGCCGCGGAGGATCCTCGCGACAATGGCCCTGCGGTCGATCGCCAGCGACAGGGCCCGGCGGACGCGCGGGTCCGTCAAGGGTGGCCGCCGGACGTTGAGACGATAGAAGTACGTGCCGAGGTAGGGATCGACGCGCAGGAACCCTGGGTTGTCCCGGCGGTAGGCGTCGATCCTGTCGACCGGGATTGCGTCGGTCACGTGGAGCTGGCCGGCGCGGAATGCGAGTTCCTCCGCGTTGACGCTGTCGGTCGGATAGAAGCGGATTGCCGCCAGCCGCACCCGGGCGGCATCCCAATAGGTGGGCGACTTGACGACCACGATGGCCTCATCCGGGCTCCAGGATTTGAGGGTAAACGGCCCGTTGCCCACGAGCCGTCCCGGCGAGGCCCAAGGGTTGCCTCGCCCGTACGGCGGCCCGGCCCCTGCGATCACGCGCAGCGGCACGGGAAACCACGCCGGGTGGGACAGCATCGACAAAAACCCGGCGTCGGGCCTCCCGAGCGTCGCGCGGAGGGTGTGCGCGTCCGGGGCCTCGGCGCCGACGCCTGAAAAGTCGGGGACCCCGCCGCGGTGAAACTCTTCCGCGCCGCGGAGGGCGAATAGCATGCCCGCGTTCTCGGCGCCCAGCGACGGCGTGAGCACCCGGCGCCAGCCGTCGATGAAGTCCTGCGCGGTCACCGGGGCCCCATCGGACCAGCGCGCATCGGGCCGGAGGCGGAATGTGTAGGAGAGCCCGTCGCCCGAAACGGTCCAGCTTTCTGCGACGCCGGGAATGGGATGGAGGTCGCGCGGGTCCTCGTCCACCAGGCCCTCAAACAGCGCCGAGGCAACGTCCTGTTCGGCAATTCCCGCGGCGAGATGCGGGTCGAGGGACGGCACCTCGTAGCCCAGGCTACGGTACAGCACCTGCTCCCGGTCGCCGGCGGCAACCGGGGTCTCATGCCTGGCGCACCCGGCCACGCCGGCCGCGAGGAGCCACAGGAAAAGTGAGAGCCTTCCCGCGGCCATGGCTTGCCCCGCTATCTTGCCTCGATCAGCGCCACGGCGTGGGCCGCTATGGCGGCCCCGCGGCCCAGCTCCCCCACGCCCTCGTTGGTGGTCGCCTTGATGCCGATCGACCCGGCGGGAAGGCCGGAGGAGCCCGCGAGCGCGGCCTTCATCGCCGCGACGTGGGGTTGGACCCTCGGCCGCTCGGCGATGATCGTGACGTCCAGGTTGACCGGGGCGAACCCGAGCGCGGCCAGCTCTGCCACGACCCTTCGCAGCAGGATCTGGGAATCCACGCCCTTCCAGGCGGGGTCGGAATTCGGGAAGAGATGGCCGATGTCCGGGAGCCCGGCCGCGCCGAGCAGCGCGTCGCAGACCGCGTGGGTCGCGCAGTCGGCGTCGCTGTGCCCGTCGAGCCCCAGCTCAAAGGCGATGGACACCCCCCCGAGCACGAGCGCTCGCCCGGGGACCAGGCGATGGATGTCGTAACCGTGGCCGATGCGAAAGGTCATGGGGGGCTTCTACCCGAGCTTGAGAAGGAACTCCAGCCACGCCAAGTCCTCCGGGGTGGTGAGTTTTGGGTTGAGGGCGGTGTTTTCCAGCAGCGCGACCGGGTGCCCGACACCCTCGACGGCCGCGGCATCATCCGTCACCCGGATCCCCCGCGCCCGGACCCGCTCGTAGGCGCGCACGATCAGCCGGCGGTCGAACACCTGGGGCGTTTCCATGGCCCAGAGAAGCGAGCGATCGAGCGTCCTTAGCCGGGAGCGGGGACCCCGCTGCTTGATCGTGTCGGTGACGGGATGGGCGAGAACCGCGGCACCCGTCCTGCGGGCCAGCTTGTGCAGGGCGGCGAGCTGGCCGGGCCGGACCAGGGGGCGCGCGCAGTCGTGGATAAATACCTGCCGGATGTCGCCGGGAAGTGCCGCGAGGGCATTCATGACCGAGTCCTGGCGCTCGGCGCCCCCGGCGACCAGCAGGGCCGGAGTCGGCGCATGTGCGGAGAGCGCGAGCATCTGCGGCCGGTCCCGGTACACCACCACGTACAGGTCCGCGACGCCGCTCGCGGCAAAGGCTGCCGCGGAATGGGAAAAGACCGGCCGGCCAGCCAACGGCGCGAGAATCTTGTCGGGGACCGCCCGACGCATGCGCCGCCCGCTGCCGGCTGCGAGGAGTATGACGGCGGTGCGTGGCATCTAGCTTGCGGCCTTCAGCTCGGCCAGCACGGCGTGCGCGGCCGCAACCGGGTCGTCCGCCTGCAGGATGGGGCGGCCCACGACGATGAAGTTTGCCCCGGCCCGCGCGGCATCGCCCGGGGTCATGACGCGTTTCTGGTCGTGCTTGTCAGCGCCAGCCGGCCGGATTCCCGGGGTCACCAGCGCGATGCCGGCCGGAAGCTCCGCGCGGAGGAGCGGCAGCTCGAGGGGGGAGCATACGAGGCCGCCCAGGCCCGACTCGACCGCCAGCCGGGCGAGCCTGAGCACCTGGCCGTCGGGGGGCCCGGCCACGCCGATTGCGGCGAGGTCGCCCGCGCCCAGGGAGGTGAGCACCGTGACGCCGAGCAGCAGCAGGCCCGGAGCCGACTCCCGGCCGGCGCGGTCGGCCGCCCGAAGCATCTCCCTTCCGCCGGACGCGTGCACGGTGAGCATCCTGATCGGGAGGCGCGAGACCGACTCGACCGCCCTCGCCACAGTGTTCGGGATGTCGTGGAGCTTGAGGTCAAGAAAGACGTCGTACCCGAGGCCGGCGACCTCGCGCACGCACTCGGGTCCCTCGGCCGTGAAGAGTTCAAGGCCCACCTTGGCCCAGCGGACCGTCCCGGCCAGCTGCTTCAGAACCGGGGCCAGGGGCCGGACGGAGGGCGCGTCCAGTACAAGGATAAGGTCGCAGGGCATGACAGGATGTTGTATTGCCTATCTGCGGTCGCATAAAGCTAAAATCCGGCAGGCGACCGACGCCCCCATCATGAACAGCGCTACCGTGGCCTCGCCGGCCAAGCTGAACCTCTTCCTGGCCGTCACCGGCCGGCGGGGGGACGGCTATCACGATCTCGTGTCGGTCGTGGCGCCTGTTGCCTGGGGGGACACCCTCCATGTGCGGCTGTCGGATGGGGACTTCACCCTTTCGTGCAACGATCCCGCCGTGCCGCTGGACGAGACCAACCTGGTGCTGCGGGCCGCGCGGGCCTTCCGCTCGGCCACCGGCCTTGCCTCAGGGGCCGCATTCGCGCTGGAGAAGCGCATTCCAACGGGCGCCGGGCTGGGGGGAGGAAGCAGCAATGCGGTGGCGGCGCTGCGTGCGCTCAACCGGCTCCTCGGCGGGCCCCTCGACGAGCAGGGGCTCGCCCGGCTTGCGGCGCAGCTCGGATCCGACTGTTCACTCTTCCTCCAGGATGGCCCGTCGGTGCTCCGCGGGCGCGGCGAGCAGGTTGCCCGGATCGGGGCCGGGGCCGCCGGGAGACTCAGCGGCCGTGTCGTGCTGCTGTTCAAGCCGGACTTCGCCATCGGCACGGCATGGGCCTATGGGACACTGGACCGGGCGGGGCAGCCGGCCGGCGCCACGGCAGGGCGCGATGCCGAACGGCATCTTGAGGCTTGGTTCGCCGACCCGCAGGCACCGGCCGAAAAGCTTCTCTTCAACAGTTTCGAGAGCGTCGCGTTTCCAAAGTTTCCCGCGCTGCCGCTGCTGCTCGACCGCTTGCGCCGCGACTTCGGGCTGGCGCCCGGCCTGAGCGGCAGCGGCAGCGCGTGCTTTGCGCTGATGGATGGGGACGGGAGCAGGGACGCCGACAGGGTGTCCGCGCTCATCCGGGAGACCTGGGGATCCTCGGCCCTGGTCGTCCAGACCCGGATCGCCTGATTCCGGGTTCCGCCGCACTATCTGGGCGCGTTCCTCGGTTTCCGTTTGACCCTTCGCGGGCGCGGGGCGTTATGCTGCGGGGCTGCCAGGCCGACCCCAGCCAGGCGGCGCCGCCGCATGACCACGGAAAAAAGCGCCAATGAGGAACTCATCGTGTCAGGCATCTCTGCCTCACCGGGGATCGCCTTTGGCCAGGTCTTCCTCTATCTGCGCAGCGAGGTCGAGGTTCCGAGCTATCAGGTCGACCCGGAAAAGCGGGTCGACGAGATAGCCCGGTTCGAGCACGCGCTCCTCGTCACGCGGCAGCAGATTGCCAAGATCCAGGACGAGGTGGAGAAGAACCTCGGGGCCGACGAGGCCCGAATCTTTGACGCCCACCTGCTCGTGCTTGAGGACCAGGCCCTCATCACCGAGACGATCCGCGAGTTCGAGGGCACCGGACGCAATGTTGAGACGTGCTTCAACAACGTGGCGCAAAGATACATACGCGCCTTTTCCGAGATCGACGACGAATACCTGCGCGAGCGCGCCGGCGACATCAGGGACGTGGCCCAGCGCGTCCTCCAGAACCTGCTCGGGCTCGCGGAGAACACCCTGAGTCGCCTCGCAGACAAGCGGATCGTGGTCGCGAACGACCTTGCGCCGTCCGATTCGGCCAGCATCGACCGGAGCGCGGCCCTGGGCATCGTCACGGACTCCGGGAGCAAGACCAGCCATGCGGTCATCGTGGCCCGCTCGATGAAGGTGCCTGCCGTGGTGGGCGCGCGCGACCTCACGAAGCGCGCCAAGAGCGGCGACTGGGCCCTCGTGGACGGGTACGAGGGGATCGTCATTCTCAACCCATCGGAGAGCACCCTCTTCCGGTACGGGCAGATCCAACTCAAGAAGAAGTCGTTTGAGCAGAGGATGGTCGATGCCAACCGCGAGGCGGCGGTCACGCTCGACGGGGTTGCGGTCACCCTGCTCGCCAACATCGAGAAGAGCGACGAGACCGAGTCGGTGAAGGAGTACCTGGCCGTGGGCGTCGGGCTGTATCGCACGGAGTACCTTTTCCTGAACTCATCCAGGGTGCCGACCGAGCAGGAGCAGTTTCTCGCCTACAAGGCCGTCGCGGAAGCCATGGCCCCGAACCCGGTGATCATCCGCACCCTGGACCTGGGAGGCGACAAGCCGCTGGCCAACAGCCCCGACCTTTTCCCGAAGGAGGGCAACCCGTTCATGGGCTACCGCGCCATACGATTCTGCCTCGACCATCCGGAAATCTTCAAGGACCAGCTCAGGGCCGTCCTCATGGCCTCGGCCCACGGCAGCGTGTCGATGATGTACCCGATGGTGAGCGGGGTCGGGGAAGTTACCAGAGCCAACGCGATGCTGGCGGAGTGCAAGGCCGAGCTCCGCGCGCGGGGCCAGCCCTTCGACGAGGGGATGCGCGTGGGGGCGATGATCGAGATCCCGAGCGCCGTTGCGATCGCGGACCTGCTGGCGCCGCACTGCGACTTCTTCAGCATCGGGACCAACGACCTCATCCAGTACACGATGGCGGTGGACCGCGGCAACGAGCTGGTCTCCCACCTTTATGAGCCGGTCCACCCGGCCGTCCTCCGGTCGATCCGCAGGGTCGTCGAGGAGGGCCATCGCAGGGACCGTGCTGTGGGCGTGTGCGGCGAGATGGCGGGCGACCCGTTCTTTGCGCCCCTGCTTCTCGGCCTGGGCGTGGACAGCCTCAGCATGGCCCCGGTGCTGCTGCCGCCCGTGAAGTTCCTTCTCCGGGCAATGACCATGGCCGACGCGAGGGCCCTTGCGGAGGAGGCCATGGGCCTTTCGGACTCGAAGGAGATCCTCGCCCGGTGCGAGGCGTTTTATCGCGCCCGTGTGAAGATCGAGTGACGGGCCAGGGTCGTCAGCGCATCGGCTTCGTCCCGCTGGCGAGCAGCGTCTCGAAATGGGGCTCGCCCGCCTCCCGCGAGGCCAGGGACACCTCCACCTCCACAAAGCCGGCCCTCTTCATGAAGCCATGCAGTGCGCTCTCAGTGAAGCCGAGCCAGAGGTCCGCATAGAGCTCCCTTGCCTTCTCGAAGGAGTGTTCGTTCAAATCGAGCACGAGGAGCTGCCCTCCGGGGCGGAGGATCCTGTGGGCCTCGTCGACCGCCGCCTGCGGATGTTGGGCGTGATGGAGGGCCTGGCTGAGGATGGCCAGGTCCACGGACCTGTCCGGCAGGGGAACCTTCTCGATGTCCCCGAGCTTGTAGGCGACGTTGGAGAGGCCGTTCCTGCGCGCGAGCGCGGCGCCGACCTCGACCATCCTGGCCGAGTTGTCGATGCACCACACCTTCTTCGCGCGGCGCGCGAGCAGCTGCGAAATGAGGCCCTCGCCGGCGCCGAGGTCGGCGATGACGATCGGCGGAGCCAGCCGAAGGGCGAGGTGTCCGATGGCCTCCCAGGAGCGGCCCGGGCAGTAGTTCCTGCCGAGCCTGCCCGCGATGAGGTTGAAATAACGCTCGGACTCCTGGCGGCGCTTGCGCAGGATCCGGTCGAGGCTCTCAAGGTCGGCTGCCGCCAGGGCGAGGTCGGACACGGACTCGACCGCTGCCCGGACAAGCGCGAGACGGCGGGCCGGCAGGCCCGCGCTCAGGGAATAGAAGGCCTTCTTGCCTTCCCGGCGGTCGGTGACCAGGCCTGCCTGGCGCAGGAGCGCCAGCTGCGAGGAGATGCGCGACTGGCCCATGCCGAGGACCTCCTGCATCTCGGCCACGGACAGCTCCTCCCGCGCGATCAGCGCGAGCAGGCGCACCCGCGTCGGGTCTGAAAGGGCCTTGAGGGTGTCCCAGGATGCGTTCACGGGAAGTTGCGGGTCGCGCCCTCCTGGAACCTGCCCGGGCTCAGACCGCGTCGACGTAGCGCGCGAGGCTGAGGATCGTGTAGGTCTCCTCGGGGCCGCCGGCCTTCAGCTTTATCGTATCGCCCGCCTTCCTGCCGAGGAGCGCCGTGCCCAGGGGGGTCTTGTAGGAGATGACGTGGTTCTCGGGGTCCCCGTCCCAGGCGCCGAGAATGGTGTAGCGGACCGTGTTGCCCTCCTGCGTGCGGACCTCGACGATGCTCCCCACGCCGACGTGATCGGCCGTGGCCTCCTTGAAGTCGGTGACACGCGCGCGGGCCAGGTCGCGCTCCAGCTGGGACTTCTGCGCCATGAGCATCTGCTGGTCCTGCTTGGCCATCTTGTACTCGGAATTCTCCCGGAGGTCGCCGTGCTCGCGGGCGGTCGCGATCGCCTTGGAGTTCTCGGGGACCTTCTTGGAGACGATCGCCTCGTATTCCTCGCGGCGGCGCTGGAAGCTGGCGCGGGAGACAAGCAACTGCTCGTCCTTGGACTCGGCGTCGCTTGCCACGAGCGACTGGATGCCGGGGAAGATCTTGATGAAGCGGGCAAGCAGCGACTTCTTGGTCAGCTCCTCGAAGCCCTGGTTGAGCAGCAGGGTGTTGGCCAGGTCGCGGGCCGTCTCGGGATCGGCCGTGGAGAGCAGGTCCGCGATGAGGTCCGTGTCCTCGCTGAGGACGTCGGCGAGCGGTATGCGCCGCGCGCTCGCGGCCTGCAGGGCCTCGTAGTCGATCGCAAAGAAGATGGCGCTCAGCAGGCGCGGCGTGATGAGGTCATTCAGGAGCTTCGCAAACTTCTTGGAGTGCCGGTTCTTGACGATCCAGAGCAGCACCGGGGCGCGCAGGTTCTGCTCGGTCTGCCAGCGCTTCAGCGTGTTGGCCAGGGACTCGGCCTGGTCGTTCTCGATGAGGAAGTTGATGCATTCCGTGGTGAACTTGCCCTGCGAGACCTTGAGGAGGCTGAAGACGATGTCCCGGCACTCGATAGGATGGGTCTCGCGCACGAGCTCGAGGAAGCGGCGCTGGAACTGGGCGGGAATCTTCTCCGCAATGGCGGGGAGGTCCCTGGCGTTGGATACGAGCGCGGTCTGGCTCGGCTCAAGCGTCGCGGGGTCGACACCGGCGAGTTTCGCAAGCTGGTCGCGCACGGCGGCCCCGTACAGGCGCTCCGCCGCATCGATCTGGTTGCTGTCCTTCACGGCGTCCGTGAGGGCCTTAAGCACGGCCGAAAGGTCGATCGTGACCTCCTTGCGCCCCATGGCGGCCACGAGGTCCTCGGCCAGGAGGATGCGGCGGCGGGACGAACGGGTCGCATGAAACTGCTCGAGGATCTCGTCCTCCACGGAAACCGGGGTCTCGCGAAGCACGTAGCACTCGATCTTCTTCTCGGGAACGGCCACGCGCGGATCCTTGGCGACGGCCTTGCGGGCGTCGGCCCACCACTTCTTGAACTTCTCCTCGC
>CAZGOX010000060.1:0-11657 GCA_964527955.1 uncultured Opitutaceae bacterium
CAGGTCGCGGCTCGCGGCCAGGCGGACCAGCTCCTGTTTTCGCGTCTCGGGCATGGCGAACCCCACTGGGTTGTGGAAGTTGGGCACGAGCAGGAGCGCGCTGACACGCGACTTCCCCAGGGCGCGGGCCAGGGCGTCCAGGTCGATGCCCTCCGTGGCGTGCACCGGGATCGGCAGCGCCTTGAGGCCCATTTCACGCAGCTGGCGGAGGAGGCCGAAGAAGGTCGGTGACTCCACGACGACCGTGTCGCCGGGGGTGCAGACGGCCCGCAGGGCCAGGGCGATCGCCTCGGTCGCGCCCAGGGTGACGACGAGGTCCTCGGGCCCGATCCGCAGGCCGGCGGAAATCGCCCGCCGGGCGATTTCCCGGCGCAGCGGCAGCGCCCCCTGCACCGGCCCATAGTTCGCGCCCGCCGCGCCCAGCCGGCGGGTCACGCCCGCCATCGTCCGGGCCAGGCGCAGCCCGGGCAGGAGATCGGGGCTGGGGACGGCCGTGCCAAACGGCACCGTGTCGGCCTCATATTCGTCGCACTGCAGGAGGTTGAGGGGGTCGGTTTGGGCGAGGTCGGAGACGCGCGGTACCGTGACTGCCTGGAGGAGCTCGGGAATCGTGTCGGAGAGCCGCGAACAGGCGTAGAAGCCCGACTTGGGCCGGGCCTCGATCCAGCCCCGCGCCTCCAGCGTCGCATAGGCATGCAGCGCGGTCGGCACGCTGACCCGCTGCTCCTGGCTGAATTGCCGGACCGAGGGCAGGCGGTCGCCCGGCCGGAAGACCCGCCGGCGCATCATGGCCTCCAGGCTGTCGGCGAGCTGGAGATACAAGGGGGGCATGAGGGGGGAGGATCGCCGATTCCCGCTCCGCCGCCTAGGCACAGAGGAAGCTTTCATTGAGCTATACAGATCACTGCTTTGTCGTCTGTACAACCTCAATTGATAATGATGTGCATCTGTTTTGATCGGATCGCTGCCGCTATTGTGGGGGCATGCATCGGCTTCCCTTCTGGTTTCTCCTGCCGGCCCTGGTCACGGGCCGGCCCGCCGAGCCGCCGCCGCTCGTCTCGATTCTCGAGGCCCGGCGGGCGGCAGCGATGCTGGGGCCCAATCTCTGGCAGCGGGTCGTGGTGATCCAGAACACCGGCCGGACGAACGTCTATCCGACGACCTTCGCGGCGGTCGTCTTCGAGATGGGCGGGATCCTCTGGTTTTATTGCCCGGTGGACGGAACCCAGAGCCTGTCGCTCCGGCGCGGGCACGCCGTGGCCGACGAACGGAACCTCGGGCCCCTCCTCCGGGAAATCGACCCGGGCTTTACCCGTTGGGACTTCGCGCCGGCCGACGACCGACCGTTGCCTTCCGGGCCCGTCCCGCCGAACGCCTGCTTCCTGGAATGCCTCGCGCTGCTGCGGGGGCGGCTCGTGGCGGGAGTCCCCACCGAACGGCCCCGGCTCCTCTCCTACTATATCGCCGTGCCCGGCGGGGTCAGCGGACACACGGTGCTGTATTTCCAGGCAAGGGAAGGCCCGATCGTCATCGATCCTCATTTTCCCAAGGGCCGGCTCCGAATCGGGGCCGCGCGCCCCGATGATGCGAGGAGCGTCGCCGATTACCTGCGCCGGGACATCGTCGGCGCCCGCTGGGTCCCGGTGGATCCCCTGGGCCTGGCCGGCGGGGCCCGGCCGTCCCTGCAGGCTTCGCTTCCTTGAGCAGCGCCCTCGGCCGCCCCTATCAAGGCCGCATCATCTGGTCGCGCCGCCCCTTGAATTCATTGCCGGGGCTCCATTCGGGCCAGGTCGTGCCGTCGGCGATCTCCCGCCCGAGCTCAAAGAGGAACCGGGCGTCCTCGGCTGCGCCGCTGAAATCCCACCAGGGCTGGATCTCGTCTCCGACCTTGTGGTAATAGAGCGCGATGTACTCGTCGCGCTTCTGCATCCCGTACCCGGCCGGCCGGCCGATGATGTCGATGCCAGCCTTGGTATAGAATGACGGCACGCCCACCTTCGCGAACTCGAAATGGTCGGAGCGGTAAAACGAGCCCTTTTCCGGCTGGCTGTCCGGCGTCAGGACCCGGCCGGACTTGGCCAGAAGGGCGGCGGCCAGGTCGTCCATGGTGGAGTTCCCGGAACCGACCACCTCAAGGTCGCGGGACGGGCCGATGAACTGGGCGCCGTCGATATTGATGTCGGCCAGGGTCTTGTTCAGCGGATAAAGCGGATTCTGGGCGTAGTAGCGCGATCCGAGCAGGCCCTTTTCCTCGGCGGTAACCGACAGGAAAAGCATCGTCCGCCTCGGCCGTTCCGCGGGTGGAAGAGCCGCGAAGGCCTGGGCGATGCCAAGCAGGACGGCGGTGCCCGAGGCATTGTCCGCCGCGCCGTTGAAAATCTGGTCGCCCTTCAGCCGCGGGTCGCGGCCGAGGTGGTCCCAGTGGGCGCTATAGATGACATATTCGTCCCGATGCGCCGGATCGGAGCCGTCCAGCCGGGCGATGACGTTGTGCGAAGCGACCTCGCGCACCGTGTTTTCCACGGTCAGGTTCGCGGTCGCGCCCAGCTCGACCGGACGGAAGTCGCGGCGTGCCGCGACCGCCTTAAGCTCGGCGAAATCGTGGCCGGTCGCGGCGAAGAGGGCCTTGGCGGCGTTGAGCGTCAGCCAGCCCTCGACCGCCACATGGGCCGCGTTGCCGTTGGGGCGGCGCAGGTCGAAGTTCTCCCTGGTATTGCTCCCCACCAGCACTCCGAAGGGATAGCCGGCCGGCCCGGTCTCGTGCACGATCAGGCATGCCGCCGCGCCCTTTTCCGACGCGAGGTCGTACTTGTAGGTCCAGCGTCCGTAATAGGTCATGGCATTGCCGCCAAAGACCTTCGGATCGAGCTTGGTCGGATCGTTGGGATCGCGGACCGGAGGATCGTTGATGAGAACGACCACCGTCTTGCCGCGGACATCGACACCCTTGAAGTCATCCCAGGCGAATTCGGGCGCGACCACGCCATAGCCGATGAAGACGAGGTCGCTGTCCTTGACCTCGACGTGCGCGGCCGTGCGCAGGGAATAGGCGACGTAATCGTTGATCGGCGCGTAATCGATCGTCTTGGCGCCGACAAGGAAGGAGAGCGATGGCTTCGAGGTGATGCCGACCATCGGCACGTCCTCCAGATAGCCGCCATTGGGATTGCCCGGGGCCAGTCCGCTCTTCCGGTACTCGTCGGTCAGATATGCGATGGTCTTCTCCTCGCCCGGGGTCGCGGGCGCGCGGCCCTCGAATTCGTCCGAGGAGAGCACCTTGACCCGCTCGAGAATTTTGGCGGCCGAGATGGCCGGAGCGGAGGAGGGGACTTCGGCGCGAGTGCCGGCCACGGCGAGCATGCCCGCCAGGATAAGCCAGGCGGAGGGAGAAGGCCTCCGGGCGAAAATCATGGCCGATTTGTAGACGAACCGCCTCCGGCTGCCAACCACGAAGGCGAGGCCCGCCCAGGCTCGGGAACGACAGCTAGTTCTGGAGCCCGACCCCGGCGAGGGGAGCGGCGGCGCGCGGCGCCAGGCTCACGGTCTGCGTGCTGCCCCAGGCGACCGGCACTCCCGGCCCATCGTTGGCCCCGCGCGCATTCCAGAGGCACTCGCGATCGGTCAGTTTCTGTTCGGCGGCATTAAAGACCACAACCTGGAATGACAGCTGGGCCTCATCCTTGGAGGTCTTGCCCTTCATGGGGGAGGCGACGCGAAAGACGTTCAGCGCCAGGTCCCTGTCCGGGCCCTTCCAGGTGTAGACTTCGTTCCAATTGTTGTGGCCATGGAAGTAGGCGACGATGTTGCGGTGGCGGCGCAGGAACGCGGCCAGCGCGCGCTGCTCGACGGTGGTCTCGCCGTCCGGCTTGGCATTGTGCGTGGCGACGTCCCCATCGGCGTAGACGTCGCTGACCAGGTTTTCGAACGCGTCGTGCGGGTTGATTCCGTGGTCGCCGTAGGGATTGATCAGGTGGCGCGCATCGATTTCCGGCGGATCGTGGCAGAAGATAAACACCGGCTCGGTTGCCGGCACGGCCTGCAGGTCCTGGTCGATCCAGGCGCGGGCAAGGCTGTCGGGCCAGATGGTGAGGAAGATGCAGTGCACGCCGCCAAAATCGCGGGAGTAGGTTACGCGATCCCGGGAATAGTCGTACCGGGCGGATGTGACGGGGACGGCGGGATGCATCGTCCGGTTGTAGAGTTCCACCAAGGAGGTCGCATCGGTTGCCGGCACCAGCTTCGTCGGCGCGCCGATCGCGTTCGATACGTCGTGGTTGCCCGGCACGAGGAGGAGCGGCGTGGGGCCGCCCTGGGCATCGCGCAGCCCGAGTCCGTCGATGTAGCAGGCCTTGAACTGCGCCCAGGAAACTGAGGCCGATTGAATATGGCTCGGGTACAGCTCCTGCCGGTTGGTCAGGTCCCCGGTGATGACCACGAAATCGACCGGTCCGATGGGTTCGCCCGCCCGGAGCCCGCCATCCCGGGGCAGGCGGGTGTCGGGCAAGGCATTGATCTTCTGAACCATAGCTGCATTGACGACCGTCGCGTCGACGTAGGAACCCCCGCGAAACCGGCCCCGGGCGATGCCGAAGTGCACATCGGAAGTAAAAACAAAGGTAACGTTTGGCGTGGCTGCCGCCGGCTGGGGAAGTCCGGCCAGAAGTGCCAAGATGACGCCGGCAGTGGAAAGGAGAAATGGGCGCATCCGGATAGCGGGGACAGGCATCGGGACGATGCTCGGATCTTGGGGGTCGGTGACGAGAGGATTTTGATTCATAGCCAAATCGTCACAATCGAATACCGCAGAACCTGTTCAAGACGGCAAAGTGCGGGCAGGAAGGGGAAGGCTCGAATTTCGGAGCCAACGTCTCGCAGCGGGAGTGAACAGCTCCACAAGGGTGTCGACGGCCCCGGTTCTCTCGTGCATGCCTTGGCTCAGGCCCACTCATGCGCTTCGGACCACGGTTTGCTTTCTCGGGACTGCCGGCGTTGTTGGTTCTGCTGCACGTGCCCTGGATGGCCTTCGCGGGAGAGCCAGTCCGGGTATGGCGACCGGTGACGAAGTGGTATGCCGACGAGCTGGAGGCGCCCGAGCTGGCCGGCATTCCCCCCGACGTGGAGCAGTCGGAGCTGCGCCTGCGCCTGGGTGACGATCCGCGCTGGGCCGCGCCCACCTTCGACGATTCGGATTGGACGGTGGCGGACCGAAAGGACGTGCTCCGGAAAGACACCGGAATTTTCTGGGTGCGACTGCGGGTCCGCGTCGCAGCCGGCCATTTCATCCCCTCGGGAATCTTCCTGGGCGAGACCGCCGCGAGCGAGTTCTTCTGGGATGGAAGCCTGGTGAGGCAGTTTGGCCATCCAGGTCCGGACCGCGCGCACGAGACCGCCGGCGCCCTTTACTCCGTTTTTGAGCTGCCCGGCGGGGCCCTCGGGCCGGGTGACCACGTGATTGCATTGCGCCTGTCCACTTACCGTTTCAACCGGCCGGACCCATCGATGGACCTGATCCTGTTGAATGTGGAGGTCGGCCGCATGGCGGAGTTCGCCATGCACCATTCGCTGCTTCCCCTCCTGGGCGTCGGGGCGTTCCTCGTCATTGGCGTGGCCGCCGGGCTCTTCTGGCTGGTGACCGAGCGCCAGCGGGGAATCCTGCTTTTTTCCGGCCTTTGCCTGGGCGGCGCCGCGACGGTCTTCTCCCTCAACTTCCGCCACCTTTTCCCGCCTCCCTACTCCTGGTCGTTTCCAATCTGGGCGGCGACCGAGGTGGTGGTGGCGCTCACCGCCGCCTCGTTGGTTGCGCTGGTCCTCGCCCAATTCCCGGTCCGAAAGCCGGGCTGGATCCTCGCGCTATTTTTTGCCATCGAGGGCGTGGCCGCCGCGCACGAACTGCTCGCCTGGCACAGCATCGAGCCGGTCAAATTCATGCTCACCTGCTGGCAGGCCGCCTTGCCGCTCTCCCTGCTGCTGATGGTTTGGCCGGCGTGGCGGCGGCGGACCGGGGCGCTCTACGTCCTGGGGGGCCTCGTCCTGGCAACCGTCCTCTATGAGCACTCTCCGGAATGGTTTCTCCTGGAAACCTATCCGCTGGCCATGCTGCCGGTGCTCCTCGGCTTTGTCCTCGCCATCGGACGGAATCTAGGGGAGGAGCGCCGGCACGCCCGGGAGGCCCGGCTAACCGCGGCGCGGATGGAGCTCGAGCTCCTGCGCAAGAGCCTGCAGCCCCACTTCCTGATGAACACCCTCACCGCCCTGGCGCAGGCAATCGAGGAGAACCCGGGCCGCGCGGTGAAGCTGATCGAGGACCTGGCCGACGAGCTTCGTTCGCTGGCGCGCTTTTCCGAGGAAAAGGAGGTCACCTTGGCCCGCGAGCTGGAATTGTGCCGCGTGCATCTGCGGGTGATGAGCGTGAGGACCGAGATGCCGTGGGGCCTGGAAGCGGACGGCCTCGATTTGACGGCGCCCGTGCCCCCCGCGCTTTTTTTCACCTTGATTGAAAACGGCTTTACGCATCAACAACCGATCGAGGGGGCGACCATATTCCGCCTGCGGGCCGAACCCGTCGACGGCGGACTGCGCTATGTCTTCTTCTCGCCGGGCAACGTCCGGGCGGCTCCGGACCGGCCGAATGGCGGCAGCGGCCTGCGCTATGTCAAGGCGCGGCTGGAGGAGAGCTGGACGGGCGCCTGGACCTTCGACCAGAGGGCGGTTCCCGGCGGCTGGGAAACGTCAATCGGACTTCGACGCCGAAGCACGGAAGGCGCGACGACATGAGAATCCTAGTCGTCGAAGACGAGCCCCTGATTGCGCGCCGGCTCGTGCAATTCTGCCGGGCCATCCTGCAGGACCGCCTGGAACTGATCCGATCAGCCCAGACCTTCGATGCTGCGAGCGCGGATCTGGCCAGCCGCGCCTTCGATGTGATGCTGCTCGACCTCAAGCTCCAGGAACGCGACGGAATGGAGCTGTTGGGTTCGGCAGTGGCCGGCTCGTTTCATACAATCGTGGTTTCCGCCAACCTCGATCAGGCCTTGCGGGCCTTCGAGTTCGGCGTGATCGATTTTGTGCCCAAGCCTTTTTCCCGGGAACGGCTGGAACAGGCGCTTCGCCGGGCCGCGGGCGAGGGCGGGCGCGCGCCGCGGCCGGCGCAATGCCTGGCGGTGCGCAAGCTCGGCCGGATCGAGCTCCTTGATGTGGACGAGGTCGTCTATGTGGAGGGGAGCGACAAGTACTCCGAGCTCGTGCTGACCAACGGCCGGCGCGAGCTTCATGACAAGTCGTTGCTGCGGCTGGAGGCGGTGCTGCCGCCGGTGTTCGAGCGGACGCACAAGTCGTATTTGGTGCGGATGAGTGCCGTGGCCCGGATTTTCGCGTTGGAAGGCAGCCGGTACGAACTCGAACTGAAGAACGGGGTTCGCCTGCCGGTCGGCCGCACCCGCTACCGCTCGCTCAAGGCCAGATTCCTCTGACGGGTGAGACGCTGACTCCCGGGTGGAGCCGTTCCCTCCCGGTTTCTCGCGGGAGCCCTGGCGCCTGGTTTCGGTGGGGGCATGATCCCGCCTCCCGTGTTTGCCGATGCCGCCCATGTTGCCAATGGCTGCTATATCTCCGCGGTCGCTTACCTCGCGAAATTCTCGACGGCGTTCCCGGCCGAGCGCGGTGAGCCGGCCGCCTTTGTCCTGCCTAGTGCGGGCGGCAGCAACCAGCCCCACACGCTCGCCATCGTCTCCTGGCGGGGCGAATGGTGGGCGCGGGACGAGTACTTCGGGGTCGTCCCGCTCGGCTTCTCCAGCGCCGGGTCGTGGAACCCGCGCATCGCGCAGCAGCGGGCCGATGCCGGGTTCCGCCGGAGGGCGGAGTATCTGAGGCGCCAAGCCGCGGAAGTCCGCCGGGAGACGACCCCCGCGCACGAAAGCGTCACGCCGGAATGGCGGTTCGCGGAAATCCTGGCCGCCCGGCGCCTCCTCCCGTTCCCCTCCGAGATTTACTGGCGGCGCGACGACAAGAGTCCCATTCCCTTCCTCTATTTCCGCCTGGCCGGCGACGGCTTCGCCGTCTACGACCCGGCGATAGGAACAGCCTCTGCCGTCTCGCCGGTCCGGGACGGAGCGGCGCTCGTGTCCGCCGTCGCCGAACGAATGGGCTATGGGCGGCATCGATCCCCGCCGGATGGCGATCTTGCCGCATCGCCGCAGCTTGTCGCGGGGCCCCGCGCTCGCGAGCCGGCGGGCACCTTGTCAAGAATCAGGACGTGAGATCAGCGGTTGAACGTCCCCGGGCTGGCGCCGGGAACAACGAAGGACGCCACCCGGGCCATCCGAATGCGCTCCGCCGGACTGTTGTCCGGAGTCATGGCAATGAATGCCGGGACGACGGCGAGCGGGTCGACAATCACGAAGAGCGAACTCATCGCGAGGAGGATATACTCCAGGAGGGACATCATGGGGCGGGGGTGACCTGACAAGGTAATGCGTGCTTGGCCGAAAAAACAAGGCGCTGGATCAAACCGTCCGTGGGATCGGCAGCGTGCCAATCGTCTCCTTCGCGGATCCCGCGCCAGGGAGCACATCGCCGGGGCCGGTTGCCGGCCTGTTGCCAAGTCGGGTGAAACCGTCCAGTTTCAGGATGCCCTAAAATGCGCCCTTTGATCATTTGCCGATGGAGACGCCGGATGAGACGGTGTCGTCAAGCAGTGAAGTTGCGACCGAACACGTGAAGGTATTGGAAACAAGGCGGCTGCTCCTCCGGTGGCTGACGGCCGAGGACGCCGGGTTCATTTTGAGGCTCGTGAACGAGCCTTCATGGTTGCG
The DNA here is from genome assembly GCA_964527955.1 of uncultured Opitutaceae bacterium. GTDB lineage: Bacteria > Verrucomicrobiota > Verrucomicrobiia > Opitutales > Opitutaceae > Palsa-1447. Next base: position 8,811 of record CAZGOX010000060.1, read on the forward strand.
TTATATCGGCGACTTCGGGGTGAGAACGGTCGCGGATGCCCATCGCTACATCGAGAAGGGACCCGTTGCCATGTATGCGCGCCTTGGCTTCGGGCTGTACCTCGTCGAACTTAAGTCCACGGGCGACCCGATCGGCCTTTGCGGGCTCATCAAGCGGGAGGCGTTGCCGGAGGTGGATTTGGGGTTCGCCTTCCTGCCGGATTTCTGGGCGCAGGGATATGCCTTCGAGTCGGCGTCGGCCACCATGGCCTACGCCAGGCTCAATTTCCGACTTCCCCGTCTGGTGGCCATTTCCTCGCCGGAAAACAGTCGGGCGGCCCGGCTATTGGAGAAACTTGGATTTCGCTTCGAACGTCTCACTCGGCTCACCGCCGGGGCGCAGGAAGTGAACCTGTATGCGACCACGGAGGGCGCCCGGCCCGAGACGTCCGGCGCCTGAGGGGGACGAAGGTGGAAGGGGTTGCCCTGGAGCGGATGCCGCCCGGGATTCGAAGGCTGGCGGCCGGCCGGGCGACTGTTTTCCATTTGGCGGAGGGGTGCGGCTGTGCTATCACGCAGGCGACTCCTTCTCGCCCGCGCTCGCTCCGGTTGAACCATGCCTGCGCGCCCACCCGCCTGATCCGTCCTCGAACCCTCCCCGCCGCGAATTCATATGATCGACCTGCGCAGCGACACGGTTACGCGTCCGACTTCCGCGATGCTGGATGCCATGATGGGGGCCCGGGTGGGCGACGACGTCTTTGGCGAGGATGAGACCGTCAACGCCTTGCAGCAAAAGGCCGCGGAACTTTTTGGCATGGAGACCGCGCTCTTCTGCCCGAGTGGAACCATGACCAACCAGATCGCGATCAAGGTTCACACGCAGCCCGGCGACGAGGTGATCTGCGATCAATTGGCCCACATCTACCTCTACGAAGGAGGAGGCATTGCCTTCAATTCGGGCGCCTCGGTCCGATTGCTCAGGGGTGATCACGGACGGTTCACGGCTGACTTGGTCCGAGACAACGTCAATCGGCGGGAGGATGCGCACTTTCCCTCCTCCCGGCTCGTCGCCATCGAGAACACCGTGAACAAGGGCGGAGGTTGTTGCTGGGATCTTGGGGAGATCGGGCGCATCCGCCAGGTCTGCAACGAAAACGACTTGGCGTTGCATCTGGACGGCGCCCGGCTGTTCAACGCCCTGGTGGCACGAGACGAGGCTCCCGCCCGGTACGGGGAACTCTTCGACACCGTCTCAATCTGCCTCTCCAAGGGGCTGGGCGCCCCGGCCGGCTCGCTCCTGCTGGGCCGCAGGGAATCCATCAAGAAGGCCCACCGCATCCGCAAGGTGCTGGGTGGCGGCATGAGGCAGGCCGGCTACCTGGCGGCTGCGGGCATCTATGCACTCGATCATCACGTAAGTCGCCTCAAGGACGACCATGCCAGGGCCAAGGCCCTGGAGGGGGAACTGCGATCTCTCGGTTTTGTCTCGGGCGTGCTGCCCGTCGAGACCAACATCGTTATCTTCCAATTGCCGGCAGCGGTCAGCACGGAGAAGCTCCTCGTTCATCTCCGGCAGCATTCGGTTCGGGCCTTGAGCGTGGCGCCGCAGACCATTCGCATGGTATTTCATTTGGATGTCACCGATTTGCAGTTCGACCAGCTGGCGGCGGCCTTGCGGGCGTTTTCCCCATGAGGGCAGGCGGGCCGGACGTCCAACCGTGCCGCTGAATACCGGTTTCCCCCCTTGCTGCCCGCCTTTCTCGCCTCCGTATTCTTTGCTTTCAACGCGACCTGTGCCAGCAACAGCATCCGCCGGTGGGGGACCCTGCGGGCGAATCTCAGCCGACTGGCGATAGGCGCGCTCGTCCTCGGACTTTTCGCGCACACGGCGGGGGGCGGCTTCACCAGCGCCGGAACCGGCTGGTTTTTCCTTAGTGGCGTCGTTGGACTCGGGATTGGAGATCTCGGGGCCTATGGGGCTTTGCCCCGGCTTGGCTCCCGGCTTACCCTGCTGATGGTCCAGTGCCTCGCGGCACCCCTGGCGGCACTCGGCGAATGGTGGTGGCTCGGGACGCGGCTTTCGGGCCCCCAGACGCTTTGTGGCGGAATCATCCTTGGCGGCGTGGCTTTGGCGATCATGCCGAGCGGTTCGAATCCGCCCCATGTCCGGGTCAAGGCGGTCGGATTTCTCTACGGCTTTGTGGGAGCCTGCGGCCAGGGGCTCGGTGCCGCCCTTTTGAGCCGCAAGGGTGTCATGGTCGCGGCCGCGGCCGGCGAATCGGTCTCAAACCTCACCTTTGGACTGACCGCGGCATACGAAAGGCTCCTGGCCGGGCTTATCTTTACGGCCGGCTGGTTCGGGATCCTCTGGTTTCTCCGTCGATTGCCAAAGGCGCTGCCTCCCGCCTCTCCGTCAGCTCGCGTCTCGTGGCGGTGGACGCTGGCCAATGGCCTGTCCGGCCCGGTCGCGGGGGTCGGCTGCTTCCAATGGGCGCTGGCGACGACGCCCAGCGGCGTCGTTCTTCCCATCGTCGCCACCACGCCGCTTGTTTCGATTCCCATCGCATTTTGGCTTGAGGGCGATCGTCCGTCCCGCCGCTCGATCATCGGCGGCGTGGTGGCGGTTGCCGGATCCATCATGTTGACTCTCTTTACCGTGCACGGATCGCCGGGAAGATAGCGGCGGCGGCTTGAATTCTGCGTCTCAGAGCCTCAGTCCGCGGGATTCGCAGAAGCCGCGGAGATCGCCCGGCCAAGGCGCCTCGAACGCGAGGTCGAGGCCCGCGGGCTGCAGGTCGATCCTTGCGCAGTGGAGGGCCTGCCGCGGGAGGAGCAGTTTTGCGGCCAGCGCGTCGGTCCAGCCGT
>CAZGOX010000061.1:0-11562 GCA_964527955.1 uncultured Opitutaceae bacterium
GGGTCGGATGCGCGCGCAAGCGCGCTGCCCTACAAGGGAGGCCGGCTTGCCGGGTTCGACTGGGCCCCGACCGGCTGGAGCAGGAGGGGGGACTCGAGGGCAAGGAGCCTCTCCGAGAATTCCTCCGCACCGGAGCCCTGCCGAAGGGCGCGCTGGACGACGCCCATCCTCGCGTCGAGGTTGTCCACCATGGACACAAACACCGCCTCGGGCGTCGCCGCCATCACGGCCGCGCCCCATTCCAGTTTTCCCTGGTGGCTGAGGATGATGTGCTCGAGCCGCTCCTGGCGGTCGGGGTCGAGGCGCGCCTTCAACCCGGCCTTGCGGACCATCTGGTAACCGAGGACCACGTGCCCCTGGAGGGTCCCGCGCCGGCCCTTCCTCGGGGCCATGGTCCCCTCATACTCGACCGTCTTGCCGATGTCGTGCAGGAGGATCCCAGTCCGCGCAAGGTCCGCGTCGACCTCCGGATACAGGGGCAGGAGCGCCTTCGCCGCCCGCGCCATGTGGGTTGTGTGCTCAAGGAGGCCGTGCCGGTACGCGTGGTGGACGAAGACGGCGGCGGGGGCGGTGCGGAAGACCGGTCCGATTTCCTCGAAGACAAGCCGCGCGGTCTCGCGGAGCTCGGGGTGGCCGATCTCCCCGATGAATCCCTGGAATTCCTCCCAAAGCGCCTCCGGGTTCTCCGGGGCGGTTTCGACGAGGCGTTCCAGGGCTCCCGGGGCGGCGAGCTCGGCCTCGCCGGCGACCGACGCCCGCGAAAGGCGGGGCGAGAGCCGATCCTGGTAGAACTCGATCTTTCCCTCCACGCGAAGGACGGACCCTTCGCCGGCGGCCTTCACGGACTCGAAGACCGGGCTGTCGTTGAACACGGTGCAGGCGAACGACCCCGTGCGGTCGCCCAGCTCCAGGCTCAGGTAGGTGTTGCCGTTGGAGGCCGTCTTGGCGGCGAGCTTTCGCAGCACGAACAGGCCGGCGAACGGGCGGCCGCTCGCGTTCTCAAGGTTCTTGAGATCTCTGACGGAGGGCGGGTTTGCAGGGGTTGGGGATGCCGTCATGGATAGTATGCCTTCCTGGCCTTGACCTGGACAAATCGCTTCTCGGGCAGCACGCAGGCCGTCAGGTACCCGCCGAGAACACAGCCGGTGTCGATGCCGACCGACCACTTGAGCTTGTAGACCTCGGCCCGCGGGGTGTGCCCGTAGACGACAAAAGGAGGTCCATTCCAAAGATCGGCCCAGGCGGGCGCTCCCGGCGCCTCCGAGCGCTTGGTCGGGTTCCCGTCCCGGTCGACGACCTGGATCCTGGTCACGACCTCGGCGGGCTGCTTCTGCCACGGCTGGCCCGGCAGGAAGCCGCCGTGCACAAAGACGGCGTTGAGCTCCGGCTCCTCGAAGGTGAGGGGCATCTGCCCGAGGTACTCCCAGTCCTCGGGCCGGAGCTGAGCAAAGGTGTCCAGATCGTGCTCTTTCGCGTACTTCTTGTCCCGCGTGCGCTGGTACTTCAGGAGCCGCAGCTCGTGGTTTCCCAGGAGGGAGATCGCATGCCTTTCGCGCGCGAGGTCGAGGACGCGGCAGCTGTCGGGGCCGCGGTTCACGAGGTCGCCCAAGAGGACCAGCCGGTCCTCGCGCTCCAGGTCGAGGCGGTCGAGGAGCTCGGCGAACTCAAGGTGGCAGCCGTGGATGTCCCCGATGGCGATGAGGCGGCCGTTCATGTCGATGGGGTCATTCCGATTGAAATTGCTAGCGTTGGTGGCGGTGTGAAGTAAAGAACCTATCGCAAAAATCGGAATGTTCCATAAGTCCTTGTTTGGAAATCCACCGCTCCCCGTGATCGCCCCCGCAAACCCCATGGAAATGATCCTGCAGCCGCTCGCTGCGGCCTGCTTCGTCAGCGGGCAGCCATTCGCCCCGGGCGACAGGATTGAGAGCTACCTTGTGAAGGCCGCGGCCGCCGGCGATGTGGCCCGGTACGACGTGCTGGCGTCCCGCGCCGGAGAATTTGTGCCGGAGGGAACCGTGGTCTGCCGCTGGGTGCAGGTGCACAAGCCCAAGGCGAGGGAGGAGAATCCTGAGAGGGCCCTGAAGCTGACGGCCGAGGGCCTGTTCCTGACCCTTGCAGATCCGTCAACCGAACCGACTGTCGAGACGACGCGGCTGGTCCAGTTTTTGGCTATCCTTCTCGAGCGCAAGAAGCTGATCCGCCCCCGGGGGCGCAATCCGGACGGAACGAAGGAATTGTACGAGCACGGGCGGACGAAGGAGGTCTATCAGGTGCCCGTGGGCGAGGTCACGCCCGAGTTTTTCGTCGCGGTGCAGGGCCAGCTCGGAGCCTTGGGGCTGGTGAAAAACGGATAGGCTGGCTTCCCGGCTCGATCCGACCCTGGTGATCGCCCGGACGGGCGGGCCGCCCGTCCCTACCTCCTAACCGGAACCCCGTGGCCGGCGAGGTAGGCCTTCACCTGCGGGATCGTGAGGGTGCCGAAGTGGAAGAGGGACGCCGCGAGGACGGCGCTGGCGTGGCCGGCGTCGAGCGCGTCCGCAAAGTGTTCCAGCCTGCCCGCGCCCCCGCTCGCGATGACCGGGATGTCCACGGCATCGCTGATCCTCCGGGTGAGCTCGATGTCGTAGCCCTCCTGCGTGCCGTCGCGATCCATGCTCGTCAGGAGGATTTCCCCGGCGCCCAGCTCCGCCCCCCGGACGGCCCAGGCTACGGCGTCCAGGTCGGTCGGCTTGCGGCCGCCGTGGGTGTACACCCGCCAGCGCGGATCCTGCGAGGGCTCGCGCTTGGCGTCGATTGCGAGGACGATGCACTGGGCGCCGAAGCGTCCCGAGGCCTCCTGGATCAGCCCGGGGTCGGCGATGGCCGCCGTGTTGAGGGAGACCTTGTCCGCGCCCGCCCTGAGCATGGCCTCGATGTCGTCCATGGCCCTGAGGCCCCCGCCGACGGTGAGCGGCATGAAGCACTGCTCGGCCGTCGCAGCGACCACGTCGCGCATGATGGAGCGCCCGTCGCTGGAGGCCGTGATGTCCAGGAAGACAAGCTCGTCGGCCCCCTGGGCGTCGTACGCCTTCGCGCATTCCACGGGATCCCCGGCATCGCGCAGTTCCTGGAACTTGACGCCCTTGACCACCCGCCCGGCGGTCACATCGAGGCAGGGAATGATGCGTCGGGAGAGCAAGGCTGTCTCAGGCCGTCACAGCCGGACGATGTCCGGATCGAAATTGACGACGAGGCGGTACACCTGCCCCGGCCGCATGATCAGGGGATGGTCGCGCACGAGGTACTGGATGTAGTGCACCTTGCCAAAGTTCGTCCGGTAGGTCGGGTCCGCGCTGACGATCTCCGTATCCTGCCAGGTGCCCTGGAAGTCGTCGCGGATGACGGTGCAGCGGTGGCTCTGCGGGCCGAGGGAAAGCGCGCCGCCCACGCGGTACTTCGAGTGGGGGGCGGCGATCACGAGCGCGTAGCGGAACTTCTCCAGCGTCACCTGCTGCTTGACCGTGTAGGCGAACTCGCAGCCGACCTTGCTGCCGGTGAAGGTCCACTGGACCTTCACGCTGGCGATGTTCTTCAGGATCTCCTCGTCGGTCGTGATGACGTCGGGCTGCTCGTAGCGGAAGAAAAAGCTGTTGCGCAGGCCCAGCCCGGTCACGCAGTTCTTGCCGTAGAAGGCGGGAAGGGTCGCGCGGCCGCCGAACGTCAGCTCGGGGAGCATGACCGGCAGGTAGACGTTGTTGGGCCAGTCGAAGACGCCCGGGCAATGGGGGAAGGAGAGGGCGTCGCTCGAGAGGGTGCCGCCGCAGCTGATCAGCGGAATCTGGAGGTGGAGCCCGCTCTCTACGTCGCGGTACAGGAAGAGGCCCTGCTCCTTGCGGTTTCCCTTGTCGAAGATGACGAAGCGGCCCGTGGTGCGGGGCGCCTCCAGCTTTGGGCCTCCGGGAGGCAGGTGGACCGTGTTGGCGAGGCGCGACCACTGGCAGAGATACCTCGCGGCGTCGAAGTTCGCCATGCGCGTGGTGTGCTTGCTATAGGCCGTGCGCTCAGTGTCGCGCAGGTCCACGAAGCCCTGCTCCTGGTCGAGGTAGGTCTGGTAGAAGAACAGGAAAAGCCGGCGGAGGATGTCGAAGTACTTGGCCTTCTGGTCGTCGGGAATCCATCCGTCGCGCAGGCCCTGCAGGATCAGGCTGATGCAGTGCATCTGGCCGTAGGCCCCGGCCGCGCGGCCGAACGCCCAGCCCAGCCCGTCGGCGCGCACGAGTTCCGGCATCATCCGGATGTATTTCTCGGCGTACGTGCGAAGCGTCGGCAGCTTGCGGTCGCGCACGCCGCTGTTGGCGTGCAGCTGCAGCGCCGAGCGGATGAAGACAAACGCCATGACGCCGTACAGGCTGAAGTTCCCGCCCAGCCCGTGAACGGAGTCGTCGAAGAAGCCGGCCGAGCTCGTCTGCTCGATCCGGTCGACCATCCGCTCGATCAGGCGGGACGTCTCGTCCTTCTTGGAGAGGCCGAAGCTGAAGCGCGCCACGGCCTTGGCCACGTTGAACGCCTGCCAGTGGTTGTCGTAGTCGCTGCGGTGCAGAAGCTGCTTGTCGATCCGCTCCTGGGTCTCGGTCACGAGCCGCTCCCAGACGGGATTGCGCTCCTTGGAGGGCCCGAAGCAGAGGAGACCGAGCGAGCAGTAGGCCAGGCCGTTCTCGGCGGGGGGCTCCGTGAAGACCTGGGCGGTGACGCAGCGGGCCGTGAGGTCGACCAGGTCGCGGCCCGCGAGGGTGGTCTCGCCGGTTGCCCGGTAGTATTCGCCGAGGGCGTACGCGACGTGACCCGGCTCGTCCGCTCGGGATTGTTCCTCATTTGCGGGAAGAACGGTGCCGTCGGGCTGGATGGAGTCTAAGTTATGGCCGAGGATGGACCTGGCCATATCGAGGCATTGCTCGGAGAAACTGTGCATTCGGAAGGGTTACTTTGGGTGGGGAAGGCGGGTTGGGCAAGCCGGCACGCGCTCAGCGGGCAATCAGCCTGATAAATTCGTCGTTGGTCTTTGTCTTGGAGAGCCGGGCGATCATGGTCTCGGTCGACTCCTCGATCTTCTGCTGGACGAGGGCCCTGCGGAAGAAGTGGATGGACTCGAGCTTCTTGGCGTCGATCAGCAGCTCCTCCTTGCGGGTGCCGGAGGAGGCGACGTTGATCGCGGGCCAGAGGCGCATCTCGGCGCACTTGCGGTCGAGGACGAGCTCCATGTTGCCCGTGCCCTTGAACTCCTGGAAGATGACGTCGTCCATCCTGCTCCCGGTCTCCACCAGGACCGACGCGATGATCGTAAGGGAGCCGGCCTCCTCGGTCTTCCGGGCGGCGGCGAAGAGCTGGCGGGGCTTCTCGAGGGCGCGCACGTCCAGTCCGCCTGAACCTGTCCGCCCGCTGTTGCGCTGGGTGTTGTGGGCCCGGGCGAGCCGCGTGATCGAGTCGAGGAAAAGCACGACGTCGCGCCCCGCCTCGACCAGCCGCCTGGCCCGCTCGATGCACAGGTCGGCCACGCGAATGTGGTTGTCGATCTGCTCGTCGTTGGACGACGCCCAGATTTCCGCGGGCACGCTGCGCTTGAAGTCCGTGACCTCCTCGGGGCGCTCGTCCACGAGTAGAATGATCACCTGGCACTCGGGGTTGTTCTCCAGGACGCCAAGGGCCATGTCGCGAAGCAGGGTGGTCTTCCCCGTCCTGGGCGGAGCCACGATCAGGCCGCGCGTTCCCTTGCCGATCGGGCAGAACAGGTCCACGGCGCGGGTGGTCATGCGGCCGTCCTTCATCTCCATCTTCAGGAACTGGTTCGGGGAGACGGTCGTCAGTGTGGTGAAGTCGAGCTTGGCGCGGCGTTCCTCGAGCGACAGGCCGTCGGCCTGTTCGATGAACCTCATCTTGGAGTTCGGGAACCGGCCCTCCGGCGGCGATGCCGTCCCGGAAATGAACATGCCGGTCCTCAGCTTGAACCGGCGGATGAGCTCCTTCGGGACAAACGCGTCGGTCGGGCGGCGCTTCCCGTTCTTGGACAGGTCGAGCAGCTGGCCGTTGCCGCCCCGCATGATGTCGATGTCGAGGATGCCCTCGGCATGGACGACAACCTCAGGAGGGGGAGGGGGCGAAAGGGGTGGGGTGGCTGCGGGAACTGCGGCTTGGGGCGCCTCAGTGGCCGCAGTGGGGTTGTCCGCGGGGGCGGACGCTGATTTTTTTTCCATACGAATAAACGGGGACAATAGCACGTCCCGGACTTGACGCTTAAAACTTCAGACGGGATAATGGCGCCCTTTGCGTCACTAACCCCGAAATCAGCCACTCAACGTGACCGACCAGACGATTACCTCAGTGTCCCGGGAGAACCGGGTTTTCAGGCCTTCGGCCGAGTTCAAAGCCCAAGCGAAACTTGGGAGTGAGGCCTCCTATAAGAGACTATATGCGGAATCTGTCAACTCCCCAGAAAAGTTCTGGGCCAGGCAGGCCATGGAATTCCTGACCTGGCGAAGGCCATTCAAGGAGGTTCTCAAGTGGAAGTTGCCGCATGCCAAATGGTTCCAAGGCGGCAAGCTAAACGCTGCAGAGAACTGCCTGGACCGCCATTTGGGGACCGCCAGGGCCAACAAGGCCGCCATAATCTTCGAGGGCGAGCCCGGGGATGTGCGCACCATCACGTACCAGCAGCTGCACCAAGAGGTCTGCAAGTTCGCGAATGCATTGTCGGCCCTGGGGCTGAAGCAGGGGGATCGGGCCGCGATCTACATGCCCATGGTGCCCGAGGCCGCCATTGCCATGCTCGCCTGCGCGCGGCTCGGCATGATCCACACCGTCATCTTCGGTGGGTTCTCAAGCGAGGCTATCAAGGACCGGGTCAACGATTGCCGCGCCCGGACCATCATCACGGCCGACGGCGGCTGGAGGCGGGGCAAGATCGTCGAGCTCAAGGCCAACGTGGACCGCGCCCTCCCAGGCACACCGACCGTGGAGCACGTGATCGTGCTCAAGCGGACCGGCCAGGAAGTGCCGATGGCCGAGGGGAGGGACCGCTGGTGGCACGATTTTGTCTCCGGCCAGCCCACGACCCACAAGGCGCATGCCTTCGACAGCGAGCATCCCCTCTTCATCCTTTACACGAGCGGGTCGACCGGGAAGCCGAAGGGAGTCCTTCACACCACGGCGGGCTACATGCTCGGCGTGACGATGACCACGCAGTACGTTTTCGACCTGAAGGACAGCGACGTCTACTACTGTTCGGCCGACGTCGGGTGGGTCACGGGGCACAGCTATGTGGTCTATGGGCCGCTCGCCAGCGGAGCCACGGTGCTGATGTACGAGGGGGCGCCAAACCACCCCGAGCCCGACCGCTTCTGGCAGCTGATCGACCGGCACCGGGTGACCATCTTCTATACGGCACCGACGGCCATCCGGTCCTTCATGCGCTGGGGAGACGATTATGTGAACCGGCACAGCCTGAAGTCGCTCAGGCTCCTCGGCACGGTCGGCGAGCCTATCAACCCCGAGGCGTGGATGTGGTACCACACGGTGGTCGGCAAGAAGCGCTGCCCGATCGTGGACACCTGGTGGCAGACCGAGACGGGGGCCATCATGGTCTCGCCCCTTCCCGGGGTCACCGGCACCAAGCCCGGGTCCTGCACCCGGCCTTTCTTTGGCGTCGTGCCCAAGGTGCTCGACGAGAAAGGGGCCGAGGTGCCTCGCGGCAGCGGGGGCAGGCTCTTCCTGGCGCAGCCGTGGCCCTCGATGCTCCGCACCCTCTGGGGCGACGACGACCGATTCAAGAAGCAGTACTGGGAGGAGCTCCCCGGCTATTACTTTGCCGGCGACGGCGCCCGTTTTGACAAGGACGGATACCTGTGGGTCGTGGGCCGGATCGATGACGTGCTCAACGTCTCGGGCCACCGGATCGGGACCGCGGAGATCGAGAGCGCACTCGTTTCCCATCCGGGCGTGGCCGAGGCGGCCGTGGTCGGGCGCCCGGACGAACTGAAGGGCCACGCGTTGGTGTGCTTCGTCACGCTCAAGAACGGCTACGTCGCATCGCCGAAGCTTAAGGATGAACTGCGCGCGCATGTTGCGAAGGAGATCGGGACCCTGGCCCGGCCGGACGACGTCCGGTTTGCGGCCGGGTTGCCCAAGACGCGAAGCGGCAAGATCATGCGCAGGATCCTGAAGGAAATCGCGGCGGGCGGCGACGTGAAGGGCGATACGACGACCCTCGAGGACTTCACGGTCGTCGTCGCGCTCCAGCACGACGAGTGACGCGCGGGTTCAGGTCTCGGCCTCGACCCGTTCGTTGCTCAGGTTCCGCCAGCGGTCGAGGACCCGCCTGTAGAGATCGCCAGGGGCAAGCCCGTTGGCGGCGCGCAGCGCGTCCACGCTCGAACCGTGCTCGATGAACTTGTCGGGCCATCCGATGCGCTCGACGGCCACCGGGCACTCGGCCTCCTGCAGCGCCTCGAGGACGGCGCTGCCGAATCCCCCCGCGAGGACGTGATCCTCCATGGTCACGATCAGAGGCACGACGGCCGCGTGGCTCAGAAGGAGATTTCGGTCCAGGGGCTTCACGAAGCGCGCGTTCACGACTCCGACAGAGATGTGTTCGTCGTCCTCGAGCTTCTCGGCCAGGCGCAGGGCCTCGGAAACCATGGGCCCCAGGGCCCAGATCATGATGTTCGAGCCTTCGCGCACCACCTCGGCATGTCCAATGGGCAGGATCGCGGGCTGGTCCTTGATCTTGACGCCCGTTCCCGCGCCGCGGGGGTATCGGATGAACCCCGGCCCCTCGAGCCGGAGGCTCGTGTGGAGCATGTCCACGAGCTCGTCCTCATCCTTGGGCTGCATCACGGTGACGCCCGGGACGCAGCGCAGGTAGGCCAGGTCGAAAAGTCCATGGTGGGTCGGGCCGTCGTTCGGGGAAAGGCCGGCCCGGTCCAGGCAGAAGGTGACCGGGAGGTTCTGCAGGGCCACGTCGTGAACAATGGGGTCGTAGGCCCGTTGGAGAAACGTGGAGTAGATCGCGCACACCGGCCTGAACCCGCGGGCCGCCAGCCCGGCTGCGAAGAGCACGGCGTGCTCCTCGGCGATTCCGACGTCGAAAAACTGCTGCGGCAGCTCGGCCGCCAGCCCGGCGAGACCCGTGCCGGCGGGCATGGCCCCGGTGATGCCGATGATCCGCCCGTCGGCCCGGGCCATCTTCAGCAGCTCCTGGCCGAACACATCCTGATAGGAGGGAGGGCTGCCTGCGGCGGGCTTGCGGCTCTCGCCGGTCACCGGGTCGAACGCGCCGAGCCCGTGAAACTTTTCGGGGGAATTGATCGCGGCATCCAGTCCCTGGCCCTTCTTGGTGAGGACGTGCAGCAGGATCGGGCCTTCGCACTGCCGGGCAAACTCGAGGTTCTTGACTAGCTCATCGAGGTTGTGACCGTCGATCGGCCCCAGGTACCGAAGGCCAAACTTTTCGAAGATGCTGGAGCTCAGCAGGAAGAAGTCCTTGGTCTCCCTCTTCCACTTCATCCAAAGGCGGTGCATGTCGTGCCCGTGCGGGAGGCCGGTGAAGAACTTTTCGAGGTCGTGGTGTATCCGGTTGTAGGTCGGGCTGGTGCTCAGGCGGTTGAGATACCGGGCCATGGCCCCGACGTTCTTTGCGATCGACCATTCGTTGTCGTTGAGGATGACGATCAGGCGCTTTGTGGAGGAGACGACGTTGTTGAGCGCCTCGAGCGTGATCCCGCAGGTGAAGGCCGCGTCGCCGCAGATCGCGACCACGTGCTCGGAGGACCTGCGCAGGTCGCGGGCCACGGCCATGCCGAGCGCGGCGCTGAGGGCCGTGCCGGCGTGCCCGGCGCCATAGGCGTCGTTTGGGCTCTCGGACCGGGACAGGAACCCGCTCGCGCCCCCGGTCTGGCGGAGTCCGCGGAAAAAGGCGCCGCCCCGGCCGGTCAGGAGCTTGTGGGTGTAGCCCTGGTGCGAGACGTCGAAGACAAAGGGATCCGTGGGGGAATCGAACACCCGGTGCAGGGCGATCGTCAGTTCGACCACCCCGAGATTGGGCCCGACATGGCCGCCATGCGCGGCCGTGACCGAGATGACTTCATCCCGGATCTCGCGGGCCAGTTCAGGGAGCTGGCCGGGGGCCAGTGCCTTGACGTCCGCGGGCCCGCGTATGCCGTCGAGAAGGCGGGAGGGGGATTCGCTCATGGGCCGGATCGATGCCTAGCTCCCGGCCTTGTCCGAATCGAAGGGGGCGAACTCGACCCCGTCCTTCTGCTTCTTCAGTTGTTCGATCTTGAGTTCCGCCTCCTTGAGGCGGGCCTCGCAGGCCTTCAGCAGCTTGTTGCCCTCCTCGTACTTGGCCAGCAATTCGGCGAGGGGGATCTCCCCGGACTCCATGGACTCGACGATCGCCTCCAACTTGGCCAGCCCGGCTTCGAAGGAAGGTTGACGGTCTTTTGATTCCACGCCGAAAGGATGCCGATCCCCATTCATTGGTCAATTTTCATTGTTCGCCAGCCTTGGTTCTCCAAGGTAGGGCGAGTCGTTCCGAATCTCGTTTTGTAGGTCAGCGAGCTTGCTCGCGCTCAGGAGGCGCGAGCAAGCTCGCTGACCTACGATTGGCGGCTCGTCGGGGACGACTCGCCCTGCCTTTCTGGTGCAGAGCAAGAAGCCAGCCAAACAATCCATGCCCACTCCTTCCGCCGTCGCCGTCCTTGTCGTTACCGCAGCGCTCATCCTCATCAAGCTGGCGGCCGAACTGGGGCTTGCCGCGCTCAACCGCTCGGCGGTCCGAAAGGGGGCTGCGGCCCCGCCGGCTTCGGTCGCCGCCGTCATGGACCCCCCCACGCTGGCGAAGACCGTCTCCTACACCCTGGACAAGTCGAGGTTCGGCAGCGTGGAGTCGGCCTTCGAGGCGCTTGTCCTCGCGCTCGCGGTCTTCGGAGGCCTGCTTCCGCCGCTCCACGGGCGCATCGCGGCATGGGGGAGCCCCGGGGCCGCATGGACCGGTGCGGTCTTCATCCTTGCCGCGGTCTTCCTGGTCTCCGTTCCGTCGCTCCCCTTCGCGTGGTGGGAGCAGTTTCGGCTGGAGGCGAGGCACGGATTCAACCGGACGACCCCTGCGCTCTGGCTGGCCGACCGCATCAAGGGGGCGCTCCTCGCCGTCGGGATCGGGTTTCCGCTGCTCTGGACCCTGCTCTCGCTTGCGAGGGTCGCGGGGAGCGCATGGTGGCTCTGGGGGGCGGGCCTCGTGCTCGCGTTCCAGGTGCTGGTGCTCGTGCTCTACCCGCGGCTGATCCTGCCGCTTTTCAACAAGCTGTCGCCCCTGCCCGAGGGGGCGCTCCGCGAGCGGCTGCTCGCGCTGGGGGAGAGGACGGGGTTCCGCGCCGCGGCCATAGAGGTGATCGACGGAAGCAAACGCTCGGCGCACTCCAACGCGTTCTTCACCGGGTTTGGCCGCTTCCGGCGCATCGTCCTCTTTGACACGCTGGTTTCCCAGATGGAGCCGGTCGAGCTCGAGGCCGTGCTCGCCCACGAAATCGGGCA
>CAZGOX010000062.1:0-11537 GCA_964527955.1 uncultured Opitutaceae bacterium
CGCTCATAGGAACCACGCTCGCCTGCCTCAACACGGGCGCCCGCGTCACCTACGCCATGGGCCGCGACAACGAGGTCGGCTCGCACTTCGGGCTGCTCCACGGCAAGAACCTGACGCCCCACAAGGCGATCTGGACTCTGGCCATCCTGTCCATCGTGATCGGCATGATCACGGTCACGACCTACCTCGGGGGCACGTCTCCCGCCGCGCTGGACAAGCACAACATCTGGTACAGCTTCGGGATCTTCAGCCCGTCCTTCTACACGACGGTTCCCAACTCGTTCCTGATCACCACACTGATCAGCAACTTCGGGACGTTCCTGCTGTACATGACGACCTGCATCGTGGCGATCGTCGCCTTCAAGGAGCACCACACGTTCAACGGCATCAAGCACTTCGTCATCCCGATCTTCGGGCTGCTGGCGAACCTCGCCTGCATGCTGTTCTACTTGATCGGCCCGTTCTCGGTGGCGGGAATGAGCTGGCACGAAAGCTACATAGCCCTCGGCGCGGCGGCGGTCTGGGGCATCTACGGCTGGATCTACTTCTCCAGCGGAAGCAAGAAGAGCGGCAAGGAGATCCTGCTCTCGGCAAAGCCTGCGGTTTGATTTGACGTAACCGCAGCCCGCCAAAATCCTAGGCTCCGACCGCGCATCCGGCGCGGCGGAGCCTAGTTGCTTTACGGGCCTCGCCGAACCGGCGGCACCGCCAACCGAACATCCTCCATGCGACTCCGCTACGCCCGACTCACAACCACCGGCCCCGTTCGGCCGCACAATGAGGACTGGCTGGACTTCTGGGAGTCGCCCGACCCCCTGATCCGCGAGAAGCAGGGCAGTGTCGCCCTCCTTGCGGACGGCGTCGGCGGCCAGGAGAACGGCGAGGTGGCCAGCAAGCTTGCGATCGACGAGGCCCTAAAGGTCTTCCAGGACGCCCCCCCGGACACCAAGGCGTACGAGCTGCTGCGCCAGATGTTCGCGACGGCCTGCGCCCGGGTGCACGACATGGGCCTGGTCCAGTTCAAGGGCCGGATGATGGCGACGACGCTCGTCGCCTCCATCTTCCGCGACCGCACGGTCTGCGTGGCGCACGTCGGAGACTCCCGGGCCTACTTCATCAGGCAGAAAACCATCCGCCGGATGACCAAGGACCACGTGGCGACGGCCCTGCCCGTAAAGCTGGGCCTCATGCTCGAGCGCCAGGCCATGGCCAGCCCTCAGCGCAGCCAGTTGACCCGCACGGTCGGGGGCGAGCCCTTCTGCCAGCCGGATTTCACGACCCAGTTCCTCCAGCACGGGGACTTCATCCTGCACTGCACCGACGGGCTGCACGCCTATGTGCTCGACGAGGAGATCCGGGAGATCGTCTCCCGCAACCACCCCTTCGACGCCTGCCGTGAGCTGGTCGCCCTGGCGGAAAAGCGGGGAAGCGACGACAACATCTCCCTCCAGATGATTGAGATCCGCGACTGGGAAAAGGTCGCTCAGGCGTCGGCCGCCCGCGCCGCGACTCTTCCCAAGAGCAAGGCCGAGGCGGCCGCGCCCGCGGCCACCGTGGCCGCGGGAAACGGAGACCTCGGGCCCGGGATGTTGGTCGACGGCAGGTTCGAACTCACCGACCTCGTGGCGCGAAGCAACATGGCCTCGATCTTCAAGGCCAACGACCGGAAGACCGGGGAATGCGTCGCCCTGAAAGTGCCCCTCATGGCGCTGGAAAGCGACGTCGCCGGTTTCGAGCGCTTCAACCGCGAGGAGGAAATCGGTGCGCGCCTCAACCACCCCGCGATCCTCAAGGTGATCAAGGTCGAGGAGCCGAAGAGCCGGCCCTACCTCGTGATGGAGTTCCTCGACGGGAAGACGCTCGCCGACGTGCTCGCCAAGCAGAAGCCTTTCCCGGAGGCGGAGGCCGTGGCCTATGCGTGCGGGATCTGCGACGCCCTGGACTATCTCCACGCGAACGGCATCGTCCACCGCGACCTCAAGCCCCAGAACGTCATGGTATGCCGGGACGGTTCGCTCCGGCTCTTCGACTTCGGCATCGCTCGGGTGGAGCAGGCCCGGAGGCTGACCTTCGTCGGGTTGACGCCCACGCTCGGCACGCCCGACTACATCTCCCCCGAGCAGGTGAAGGGAAAGCGCGGCGACCACCGCAGCGACATCTACAGCCTCGGCGCCATGCTCTATGAAATGGTCACGGGAACGACCCCGTTCGAGGGCGAGAGCCCCTATGTGATCATGAACGCCCGCGTGACGGGCGATCCCCCCGCGCCCCGGAAGGTGAAGCCCGAGGTCTCGCCGGCCGTCGAGGAAATCATCCTGCACGCCCTCGAGAGGGACCCCAAGCTGCGCTATGAGACCGCAGGGGCCATGAAGAAGGACCTCGAGAACCTGGGAAGCGTGGCCATCACGGACCGCGCCCACCGGCTGCGTGCGCCGCAGCCGTGGAGCGGGAAGCGGGCGCGGTGGAAGCTCATCGTCGGAATCGTCCTCGTCGAGCTGGCGGTCCTGGCGTATGCGATCTACTATTTCCGCCACCGGCACTAGCCGGAGCCAATGACACAACACAGCGATCCCCTCGCACCCACCGACACCTTTCCCCGGCGCCACTCGGGCGACGACGACGCGGCCACGGCGGAGATGCTCCGCCTCCTGGGCCACCCGTCGGTCGAAGCCCTCGCGGACGCGGCCGTCCCGCCCGCGATCCGGCGCCCGCCGCTTCAGCTGCCGAAAGCGGTCGGCGAAAGCGAGGCCCTCGCCGAGCTTCGTGTCATGGCGTTGGGGAACCGGGTATACAGGAGCTTCATCGGGCGGGGCTACCACGACTGCCACACCCCGCCGGTCATCCAGCGGAACATCCTTGAGAATCCCGGCTGGTACACGGCCTACACGCCCTACCAGGCCGAGATTTCCCAGGGCCGCCTGGAGGCCCTCCTCAACTTCCAGACGATGGTCTGCGACCTGACTGGCCTGGAGATCGCAAACGCCTCCATGCTCGACGAGGGCACCGCGGCCGCCGAGGCGATGATGATGTGCCACCGGCTGAAGGAAGGGGACCCGTCCGCCCACCGCTTCTTCTTCGTGTCGGAGGCGTGCCATCCCCAGACGATCGAGATCGTCAGGACGAGGGCCAGGCCCCTCGGGCTCGAGGTGGTCGTGGGCGACCACGGGACTTTCAAGATCGGGCCGGAATTCTTCGGGGTCCTCGTGCAGTACCCCGACACCCGCGGCTCCATCCACGACTTTGCCCCGTTCCTCGCACAAGCGAGGGCCGCCGGTGCCTTCAGCATCGTCGCCGCCGACCTATTGGCGCTCACGCTGCTGCGTCCCCCGGGCGAATTCGGGGCGGACGTCGCCGTCGGATCGGCCCAGCGTTTCGGAGTCCCGATGGGATACGGCGGGCCCCATGCGGCCTTTCTCGCGACGAGGGATGCCTTCAAGCGCCAGATGCCTGGCCGGCTGGTCGGCGTCTCCAGGGACACCCACGGCAACCCCGCGCTTCGGCTGGCGCTGGGCACCCGCGAGCAGCACATCCGCCGCGACAAGGCCACCTCGAACATCTGCACAGCCCAGGTGCTGCTTGCCGTGATGGCGTCCATGTACGCCGTGTACCACGGCCCGGCCGGGCTTGCGGCAATCGCCATCAGGGTGAAGCGGCTCACGGACCGGCTCGCGGCCGGCCTGCGCTCAGCCCGCGTCGTGGTCAACCGCGAGCCCGTGTTCGACACCCTGACACTGGAGGAGGTCGATGCCGGGCGCATGCTGGCGGAGGCGGCGGCGCACGGCATCAACCTCCGGAGGGTCGACGACAGGACGCTGGGCATCAGCCTCGACGAGACCGTCACCGCCGCCGAGGTGGACACCCTGCTCGGGCTGTTCGGCGGCGCGCCGGGCATCCCCGGGCCGGCGGCCCTCTTCCCCTCCCCGCACGCGCGGGAGACCCCCTACCTCACCCACTCGGTCTTCAACAGCCACCACACCGAGCACGAGATGCTCCGCTACATCAGGCGGCTCGAGGCAAAGGACCTTTCCCTCTGCCACTCGATGATCTCGCTCGGGTCGTGCACGATGAAGCTCAACGCGGCGAGCGAGATGCTGCCGGTCTCATGGCCTGAGTTCGCCAGGCTCCACCCCTTTGCGCCCGCCGAGCAAACCCTCGGATACAGACGGCTCTTCCTCGACCTTGAGTCCTGGCTCTCCGAGATCACGGGCCTGGCGGCCGTGTCGCTGCAGCCCAACGCCGGATCGCAGGGCGAGTATGCCGGCCTGCTGGCCATCCGCTCGTACCACGAGGCGCGCGGGGAAGGCGGCCGCAATGTCTGCCTCATTCCCACCAGCGCCCACGGCACCAATCCGGCCAGCGCGACCATGTGCGGCTTCAAGGTGGTTCCGGTGGCGTGCGACGCCAGCGGGAACATCGACGTCCCCGACCTCGAGGCCAAGGCTGCGGCCCACGGCCCGCAGCTCGCGGCCCTCATGGTCACCTACCCCTCGACGCACGGGGTCTTCGAGGAGTCGATCGCCGCGATCTGCGCCATTGTCCACCGCCACGGCGGCCAGGTCTACATGGATGGCGCGAACCTGAATGCACAGATGGGCCTCACCTCGCCCGGAAGGATCGGCGCCGATGTCTGCCACCTGAACCTGCACAAGACCTTCTGCATCCCGCACGGCGGCGGCGGCCCCGGAGTGGGGCCCATCGCGGTGGCTGCCCACCTCGCGAAATACCTGCCGGGCCGCGGCTCGGGCCCCGTCTCCTCCGCGCCATGGGGCAGCGCCTCGATCCTCGTCATTTCGTGGATGTTCATCCGGATGATGGGACCCGACGGCCTGGCTTCCGCGGCCAGGATTGCCATCCTCAACGCAAATTACATCGCGCGCCGGCTGGAGGGCTTCTTTCCCGTTCTCTATCGGGGGGCCTCGGGCCTGGTCGCCCACGAGTGCGTCGTCGACCTTCGCGGCTGGAAGAAGCACGGTGTCGAGGTGGAGGACGCCGCCAAGCGGCTCATGGACTACGGCTACCACGCCCCCACGATGTCGTTCCCGGTGCCGGGCACCTTCATGATAGAGCCCACCGAAAGCGAGACCAAGGCCGAGCTCGACCGGTTTTGCGACGCGATGATCTCGATTCACGGCGAGATGCAGGCGGTCGCCAACGGCGGGGCCGACCGCACGGACAACCCGCTCAAGAACGCCCCGCACACCGCCGGGGCCGTGTGCTCCGACGAATGGGCCCACGCCTACACCCGCGAGCTCGCGGCCTTCCCCGCCCCCTGGACGCGGGCTTCAAAGTTCTGGCCCGCAGTCGGACGCGTCGACAACGTGTACGGCGACCGGAACCTCGTCTGCTCCTGTGTCGGCATGGACGCCTTTGCCGAGGCCGACCCAAATTCACCATGAAGATCATCCGTCACCTCGGCCCGTCGGGCCCCGCGTACGCCGCCCTCCAGGGCGACGGCTCGGCGCTTGAGATCGAAGGCAGCATCCTCGGCGACTTTCGCGTCTCCGGGCGCGCGGTCGAGCCGGGCCGGCTGCTCGCCCCCGTGGCGCCGCCCAACATCCTCGCGATCGGGCTCAACTACAAGAAGCACGCCGAGGAGGGAGGCCGGGGCCTGCCCGAGCGCCCGATGCTTTTCCTCAAGAGCACGAATTCCCTGCAGGACCCGGGCGGACCGATCGAGCTTCCCCGGAGGCTGGCCAGCACCAAGGTCGACTACGAGGGCGAGCTTGCGGTCGTGATCGGGCGCGCCTGCAAGAACGTCCCGCACGGGAAGGCGCTGGACCATGTGCTGGGCTACACCTGCGCGAACGACGTTTCGGCCCGCGACTGGCAGTTCCACCAGAGCGGCGGCCAGTTCTGCCAGGGAAAGAGCTTCGACACCTTCTGCCCGCTGGGCCCCGTGCTGGTGACGCCGGACGAGATTCCCAACCCGAACTCGCTGCGCCTGCGAACGCTCCTCAACGGCACGGCGATGCAGGATTGGACCACCTCGGACATGGTCTTCGATGTCGCGACCCTGATTGAGTTCCTGAGCGGCAGCAAGACGCTCCTCCCGGGCACCGTAATCCTCACCGGTACGCCCCATGGCGTCGGCTACGCCCGCAAGCCGCCGGTTTTCCTCCAGCCCGGAGACACCGTCACCGTGGAAATCGAGAAGATCGGGTCCCTTACCAACCCGGTCGTCGAGGAGTCATAGGAGAAGCGCGATCTGGACGCCTGGGCCGTGGACGCCCTCGATCAGGATGCCCTCCACGTCCGCGGTCTTCGAGGGGCCCGTTACCCAGATGACATTGGGGTCCCCGCCCAGCGCCGCGAGGCCCTCCGCCAGCGTGGCGAAGATCCTGGACCTGGGAACCGCCGCCACGTGCACCCAAGGTGCAAGCGCCGCGAGGCGGCGTGAGGTGCCTGCGTCGTCCAGGATGATCGTGCCGGTCTCGGCGATCGCCCCCGCCGCGCGGGTGATGCCGAAGGAATAGTCGTCGATGCGGGCGAGGTCGAATTCGGTCTCCACGGAGAATTCCGGCCCAAAGTGCGGCGCCAGCCCGGGCCAGAGCTCCGGATCGCAGGTTCCGCGCGTCCAGCCGCCAGCCCGCAGGCGCGCCGCAAGCGCCGCCGGCCCGGCCACGGCCTCGCCGTTCACCGAACGCAGCCTTTCGACAAATATCTCTTCCGGGCCGCCGACCGCGGGCAGCCCGTCCGGGAGGCACAGGCCCGCTTCGAAATCCGGGAGCGCCGCCCTCTTGCCAAGCGGAGCCAGCGCCGACCTCACGCGCGACAGGACCTTTTCCCGGTCGGTCATCTCTTCCCCCGTTCTTCCCACCACTTCCTGAACTCGCCCCCGCGCCACGGCGGAAGTGTGCGCGTGTTCTCCCAGGCGCGGAGGGCCGGCACCGGCAGGAGCCGGGTCGGGATGTGGTCAATCGCCCGTCCGGCGACCAGCGCAGCCCTCCAGGCCGCGGGCCGGGACGCCAGCACCGACCAGACGCCGAATGGCGGAACCCCGGGGGAGGAGATCCCCTCGCGCTGCGCCCTCGCCCGCAGGCGAAGGAGCAGGTCCGGGATCGGGATGTTCACGGGGCACACCTCGTTGCACGCACCGCACAGGCTCGAGGCCTTCGGCAGGTCCGCCTTTTCGGAAAACCGCTTGCCCAGCATGAGCGGGGACAGCACGGCGCCGACAGGCCCCGGGTAGACGCTCCGGTACGCGTGCCCTCCCGCCTGGCGGTAGACGGGGCACACGTTCAGGCAGGCGCCGCAGCGGATGCAGCGCAGGATGTCGCGGCAGTCCCCGGCCAGCACCTCCGAGCGGCCGTTGTCGACGAAGATGACGTGCATCTCGTCGGGACCGTCGGGCTGGGACGGAGACCTCGGCCCCGAGATGAATTCCGTGTAGACGGTCAGCTGCTGCGCCGTCCCGGACCGGGCGAGCAGGTTGAGGAGCGGACCCAGGTCGCGGTCCCGAGGGACGATCTTCTCGATGCCTGCGATGACGATGTGGCACCGGGTCGCCGCGAGGCAGAAGCGTGAATTGCCCTCGTTGGTCACGACCACGATCCGGCCGCTCTCCGCGACGACGAAGTTGGCTCCGGTGAGGCCCGCGTCCGCCTCAAGGTACTTGTGGCGCAGGAATCGGCGCGCACGACGGGTGATCTCCTCCGGGGTGTCGTCGTAGGCGCCCAGGCCGTGCCGCTCGAAGGATTCCGCGATCTGGCGGCGGTTCTTGTGCAGGATCGGCTTTATGATGTGCGAGGGATGGTCCCCGTCGAGCTGGACGATGAATTCCCCGAGGTCCGTCTCCAGGCACTCGATCCCGTGCTTCTCCAGGAAGGCGGCGAGCTCGATCTCCTCGCTCACCATGGTCTTCGCCTTCACCAGCTTCGTGGCCCCCCGGGAACGCAGGATCCCGAGGACCGCGGCGCAGGCATCCCCGGCGGTGGCGGCCCAGTGCACCTTCGCCCCGTTCGCAAGAAGCCTCGCCTCGGCCGCCGGCAGGTAGGAGTCCAGGTTCTCGATCGCGTGCTGCTTGATCTCGCCCGCCAGCCGCCGCAGCCGGTCGGGGTCCGAATAGTGGTCGAAGAGCAGCTTCGTGCGCTTCTCGTGCCCGGCCTTCGAGCCAGCCTGCACGGCGGCGCGCTTTTCGGCGCCGAGCGCCGCCGCGGCCTGGTCCATGGGCTGGAACTTCATGGTAGAAGCCCCCCGTTCGCCAGTGCGTCGCGCAGCACCTGCGCCAGATGGAACATCGGCAGCGGCTCGCCCGCCCTTTCCGCAAGTCCGCCAAGGTGCATGAGGCAGCTCATGTCCCCGGACACGAGCGCGTCGGGCCCCGCGGCCCGCACATGCCCGAGCTTCAGGTTTCCCATGGACGAGGATAGGTTCGGGAAGCCCACGGAAAAGGTTCCGCCGAAGCCGCAGCACTGCTCTCCCTCCTCGAAGTCCACCAGTCTCAGGCCCTGGATCGACCCGAGGAGCGCGGCGGCGGCCGGGGAGCTCTCCGTGCCCCGGGTATGGCAGGACCGGTGGAAAGCGATCGTACGCTCGTAGCGGCCGGGCCACGAGCCCACCCCCAGGCCGTTCACGATGAAGTCGCCCAGCTCCCTCACCCGCCGCCCCAGCGCCTCGACCTCCGCCCGGTCCGGCTCGCCCTCGAATTCAAGCAGGGCACCGTGGAAGAGCATGGCCGCGCAGGAGCCCGAGGGCACGATGATGGGCGCGTCGCCGCGGAAAGTCCGCACGGCATGGCGCACGACGCGCCTGGACGCCGGCCAGTCGCCCGCGTTGAAGGCGGGCTGCCCGCAGCAGGTCTGCCCCGCCGGGAAATCCACCTCGCAGCCGAGGTGCTCAAGCACCTGCACCGTGGCGGAGGCGACGTCGTCGTAGAACGCGTCGCACAGGCAGGTCGCCATGAGCTGCACCCGCCCCGCGCGGGCGACCGGCTCAGAGGATCGCATTGTCTATGAACCTGACCTCGTTGATCCAGGCCGCGATGGCGAGGAGGGTCTCCCCCGGCACGACCTCGCGCGCGGCCTCCATCGACCGCCTGTCGACAATTGAGACATAGATCACGCGCACGCTGCGATGCTGGGACAGGATATGGGTGACCTCGGCGATCAGCCGGTCAGGGCTGCGGACGCCGCTGTCCGCCATCTCCTTCGCCCGCCGGAGGGCCTGGCTGAACGCGAGGGCCCCCTGGCGCTGGTTGCCGGTGAGCCCGCTGTTGCGCACTCCCGCGGCGAGGCCGTCGTGCTCGCGCACGGTCGGGACGACCACCACCTCGACCCCGAATGCGAGGTCTTCGGCCACCTTGCGGACCACCGCCGCGCGCTGGGCGGTCTTCTGGCCGAAGAATACAAGGTTGGGGCGCGTAAGGTTGAAGAGCTTCACCATGAGCGTGGCCACACCCCGGAAGTGCGTCGGTCGCGACCCGCCGCAGAGCGGCTTCGCCAGGACGTCCTCGGTGACGAAGGTCGAGTACCCAGTGGGGAAGACCTCCTCCACCGGCGGGGCAAAGACGATGTGCGCCCCGGCCTGCTCGCACAGGGCCTCGTCCTCACGGAGGCTGCGCGGATAACTGGCGATGGATTCGCTCGGGCCGAACTGGAAGGGATTGACGAAGATGACGACGATCACGACGTCGGCCCTTTCGACGGCGGCGCGGATCAGCCCGGTCTTACCGGTGTGGAGCGCGCCCATCGTGGGCACGAGGGCAATCGTCCTGCCCTCGGCCCTCAGTTGAGCCGACAGGGTGCTCATCTCGGATGCCGATGCGATGATCTTCATGGCGTGTGGGGTGGACGATCGATAAGCCCGGCGCCGGGCGGTGACAAGCTGCCATTAGCGGGGCCTATGGACTCCATGTTATAGGCCCTTTTCAGGGAACTGCGATGCGAACGGTCCGTTGTAGGTCAGCGAGCTTGCTCGCGCTCGGGAAGGCGCGAGCAGGCTCGCTGACCTACGAGAGTCGAACGATTCGTTGCGCCATTCCATGCTCGCTTGTCATTCTCGTTCCGACCCCCAAGGCTGCCCGGCTCCCTGAATGATCCGCATCAACGAGAACTACACCAAGCTCACGGCCTCCTACCTCTTTGCCGACATCGCCCGGCGGGTGGGCGCCTACGTCGCGGCCAATCCCGGCAAGCCCGTCATACGCCTGGGCATAGGCGACGTGACCGAGCCGCTGCCCCCGGTCTGCATCGAGGCCCTCCACTCGGCCACGGACGAGCTGGGCTCTCGCGCCACCTTCAAAGGCTATGGGCCCGAACAGGGCTACCCCTTCCTGCGGGAGGCGGTCGCCCGCCATGACTACGCCGAGCGGGGCTGCGCCGTGGAGCCCGATGAGGTGTTCATCTCCGACGGGGCCAAGTGCGACTGCGCCAACATCCAGGAGATCTTCTCGTCCGACCTCCGCCTGGCGATACCCGACCCCGTGTATCCGGTCTATCTCGACACCAACGTCATGGCCGGGCGCACCGGCCCGAGCGTGGACGGACGCTACAAGGGCGTCCTGTACCTGGAGAGCACGCCGGCCAATGGCTACGTGCCGGACGTGCCGGACGCTCCCGCGGACCTGATCTACCTTTGCTTCCCCAACAACCCCACGGGCGCGGTGGCCTCCCGGGCGCAATTGACGGCGTGGGTGGAGTACGCGAAGAGCAACCGGGCGGTCATCCTCTTCGACGCCGCCTACGAGGCGTACATCCGCGACCCGGCCATTCCCCACAGCATCTACGAGATCCCCGGCGCCCGCGACGTGGCGATCGAGTTCAGGAGTTTCTCCAAGACCGCCGGCTTCACCGGCGTCCGCTGCGCCTTCACCGTGATCCCCAAGGGCCTGAAGGCCTGGGATGCCGCCGGGAAGGAACACGCGCTGCACGCGCTTTGGACCCGCCGCCAGACGACCAAGTTCAACGGCACGGCGTACGTCGTGCAGAAGGCCGCTGCGGCGATCTACACCGATACCGGCCGGCAGCAGACCCGCGCCCTCACCGACTTCTACCTCGGCAACGCGAAGCTGATCCGCGAGGCCATGGCCAGGCTGGGCCTGCCCTGCTCGGGAGGCGACAACGCCCCCTACCTCTGGGTGAACACCGGCCACGACTCGTGGGAGTTCTTCGACCTTCTCCTCAACAAGGCCCAGGTCGTCTGCACCCCCGGGGTCGGCTTCGGACGCTGCGGCCAGGGCCACGTGCGGATCAGCGCGTTCAATTCGCGCGAGAATGTGGCCACGGCCCTGGAGCGCATCGCCGAGGCGCTGACCTACGGCTTCAAAGCGCTCTTCGGAACCCGTCGGACGGTCGTGAACTTCGCCCGAAAATGTTCGTCGAGGGCCGCCATCACCTCGGCCGGGATCCTCGGAAGGAGCTCCTCCAACGTGGGCAGCTTCTCTTTTTCGACAGGCGCCTCGGGGACCGGCACGGGCACGGTCGACTCAAGCGGGGCTGCAGCCTCGCGCGGCTCGCCGAAACGCGCCTGCGCCAGGAACGCCGTTTCCGCCGCCTCGTCCGGCCACTGGGGCTCGCCGTTGGATTCCGCCTGCGGTGAGC
>CAZGOX010000063.1:0-3822 GCA_964527955.1 uncultured Opitutaceae bacterium
TCCGCCACGAGAGCGTGAACATGACCCCCAGCACGAGCACCACCGTGATCACGTTGCCGACCGCCGTCGAAAGGATGTCGGTGAACGCGTCCCTCACACCAGACACGTCGCTGTTCAGCCTGCTCACCAGGGCGCCTGTCCTCGCGCGCGTGAAGAAGGCGAGCGACATCCCCTGGATGTGCATGAAAACCCTCGTCCGCAGGTCGAAAACGATTTCCAGGCCGATCTTCGACGCGAGCTGCCTCTGCCAGAACGTGAGCCCGGAATCCACGAGCGACA
Organism: uncultured Opitutaceae bacterium; assembly: GCA_964527955.1. GTDB lineage: Bacteria > Verrucomicrobiota > Verrucomicrobiia > Opitutales > Opitutaceae > Palsa-1447. Next base: position 280 of record CAZGOX010000063.1, read on the forward strand.
CTCCCGCCGCCATGAGGGCCAGCAACACGACCAGGTGCGCGTTCCCCTGCAGGATCCCCCGGTTCATCAGCTGGCGGTAAATCAGCGGGTTCACGACCCCGACCGCGGCATCCAGGACGACCAGCCCGAGGAAAAACGACAGGACGCCCGCGTAGGGTCTGCCAAACCGCAGCACCCGCGGAATCGTCCCCGGCGCCACCTTGTGCTTGAGGACGGAGTCGTCCTTGGAGAGCGAATGCGCCCCCCTCCATACGCCGGGGTTCATGATTTGCTGTGCGCCATGGCACCTAGCCAGACCTATGCCGGGCCCCGAGAAGCCGCGCAAAGGAAATCAGGGGCCCGCTACAGCGTAGTCGTTGCCGGACCGGTCGGCCCCGGGAACTGGGAATTCAATGCGGCCATGACCTTCGCGCTGTCAAAACGCACTCCCGCAACCCCGATGCCCCGGTTCTCCTCTGGCCCAAGACCGGGGTGGGCCAAGTTCTGCTCGGCCTCCAGCCATATGGCGATGTCGCAGGAGTGCGGACACCCCATCTGCCTCCAAAGGGCGGCAGCCCGCTCAGAAATCTCCTTGTGATCGGGAGGCGGCCTCGCGTTCGCGAAAACTTGCGCCTTCGTTTCCGGCGCGGACAGCGCCGGCTCCCTCCTGCGCTCCCCCAGGACACTTTCCGTGAACTGCTTCAACTCCCTCGAGAACTTCCCGAGGGCCGCCCTGGTCTTGCTCCGCGCGACCGCCCGGGCGCTGGATGATTGTCCCCTATTCATGATTCGGGCTGTCCTCGGTTTCGAGACCCCCGCTACGGCACGAAGGCCAGGTCGTCCACCCAGTATCCCTCGCGCTTGTAATGGTGGTGCAGCCGCGTCTCGTAATCCCGGTCGATCAGGGACTGCTCCGTGTACGCCGGCGCGCCGTTGATGTTCTCCTTCGCAAGGTTCACGAAGACCTTCTTGTCGCCCCAGCTGACGCTCTGGATCCAGCGCGTCGAAAGAAGGACCTTCTTGCCCGGCCAGAGGTTCGTCGTGTCGGCGATCAGGTAGCGGATCGTCCAGGTTTCGTCGTCGATGACGAAGTCCTCGATGTGGCCGATCCCGCCATCCAGGGCGTGAATATGGTACCCGGCCACCTCATGGGTGCTTCTCAGGTGGGGATCCCCGGTCCTGCCGGACGGGATCCTCGGCATCCATTTCTGGCTGTCGCGCACCAAGGTCGGGTTGGACCCCCAGCTGTACGGGCCGCCCCAATAGGTCGGCCACCCGTAGTACCCGTAGTAGGCATCCTCAAACTGCTGGGACACCGGCTTGTCAGCGCTCAGGGGAGGGCTGTCCTCGATCTGCTTCTTCTTCAGGTCCACTACGATCGTCTTCTCGTCGGGGTCGATGGAGACCAGCGCATACGGGGAGAGCAGCACCTGGCGGCCCGCGAGCCAGCTTCCCGTCTCGGCGACGAGGTAGCGGACGGTCCAGTGATGGTCGTCGAAGTAGAATTCCTTCACCTTGCCGAACTTGCCGTCGAGTCCGTCCAGTTGATAGCCCTTCAAGGTCTTGATCTTGCTTAGCATGTTGGATCTTTCGTTTGGCTGTGTTTTGAATTCGGCGTTCTGCACACGTCAGGGGCGCACTCAGTAAGTCCGCCGCGCCCGCGGTTCACACGGTTGGGTGCTTTCGGACACAATGCTCCCGATCAGGCCGCGCCACCATGGGGTGTTAGCCGTACCGTCGGGGGAACCCCGCGGGCAATCGATCCGTGACACCCCGCTCACGGGCGGGGAACTCAGGCGGTCAGGCCTTTTCGCCTGAAGCCGCAACCGGAGGCTGCGCCGGCTTTCGCGCCTTCACCAGGCCGGAAGCCTTCTTGATGTTTTGCACGCTCGGAAGCGAGATCCCCACAGCCTTGGCAATCTGCGATCCGGACTTACCCGCCTTGACGAACTTCTGCACCCTGGCCCGGATGGCGTCGGTGATCTTGGCGCGCGTGCGGGCCTTGGGACCGGCTGCCTTTTTGGGCCGGCCTTCCTTGCGGGTCGCCTTGTGAATGCCACCGCCTGCAGCCGCCCTTACGGCCTTGAAGAACGACTTCAGGTCGGAAAAGCCGTATTGCCTGTGAAGCACGGCCAGCTCCCGGCGGAGTTCGGTTTCAACCGTATGTTCGAGATGGGCGAGCTTTGCGCGGGCAGCATCGAGCTGCTTGATTTTGGACGTGATCATTGTGGCACGAGGGTACGCCACCCATCGGCCATCGCAAGCCGGACCATCACTTCCAGATCACCCCGGATCCCAAGCAATCCGCCACCCGGCGGAGGCGTTTCGCCCCGGCCGGGTTGCACAAAATCCGATCCGCATTGGTGTCGCAGGCCGAAATCCCCCAGCAGCCAGCCTAATGTCAACGTTCATGCTTCTTATGAGAATACCCCGACCCGCCTGCCCGCTGATCCTCTTGGCCAGCGCCGTTTCATTGTTTGCCCAGACTTCGCCCACAACGGTCTCACGGACCTACCGGGTGGAACAGACCGTGACGCTCTCCGGAATCCCGGCCGGCTCGAAGGACATAACGTGCTGGCTGGCGATCCCTGGCGATGACCCTCATCAGGACTTGCTCGATTTCTCCGCGTCGGTGCCCGGCACCTGGAGCATCGTCCGGGAGCCGGACCACGGCGACCGTTTCCTGTATTTTGAGGTGGCGTCGCCGTCCGCGTCGGCGCTCAGCGCCAAGGTTGAGTTCACGCTCCGGCGGCGCTCCGTCTCGGTGGACATCGATCCCTCCAAAGTCGGGCCCCTGACCGAGGCCCACCGGCACCTGTTCGCCGAGGAATTGCGCCAGGATGCGCCCCACATGAAGGTCACGCCGGTGATTGCGGACTTGGCTGCCAGGGCATGCGGCGCCGCGACAAACCTCGCGGTGGAGGCAAGGCTCCTGCAGAACGCGGTCGCCGACGGCACCGTCCACTACTCAAGGGATCCGAGCAAACCGAAGTTCAGCCCCGGCGACGCCGGCAGCTGCCTGGCGCATGGCGGCGGCACATGCACCGACATTCATTCGCTTTTCATAGCCCTGGCGAGATCCCGGGGAATCCCGGCCCGGCTGCAGATGGGGTACCGCCTTCGCGAGGCCAATGAAGGGAAGAAGGTCGACCCGGGCTATCGCTGCTGGGCCGAGTATTTTCTGCCCGGGTACGGCTGGATTCCGACGGACCTCGTCGAGGCGGAGGACCCGAAGGGACTCGGTCGCGACGCTTGGTTCAGCGGGCTGACGGAACGCCGTCTCTGGCTGGATGAGGGTCGTGAGTTCAATCTTCCCGGCCGGGCCGTCACGAGCCATCGCGTGAACACCATGGTCATCGGCTATGCGGAAATCGACGGCGTCGAGGCTCGCGTGCTACCCGAGGGAGGCAAGCCCGCCCAGCTGTCGCGCACCGTCCTGTACACCGAGATCAAGCCTCCCGAGGCCGCGCTTGTCGCCGGCAATTGAATCGCGTCCCGGGCCAATTCCACGGGGTCAGCCTGACCCCTGGTTCACTTTGGGACGAGCAGGAGAAGCTGTCCTGG
>CAZGOX010000063.1:3922-6606 GCA_964527955.1 uncultured Opitutaceae bacterium
GAGGCTTCGCCCCGTCCCGAAGTCGAAGAGCTCGCGAATGTGCCCGTTGACCGCGCGGTCGCGTTCCGGATCCGTGCCCAGCACCCGCTCGTTCTGGTAATTGCCGAGAAGGTAGTCGAGGGCGACGGCCGACGACCACGAGAACGCCCGGTTGTTCTGGGCGAGGCCGGTGCGCGCGTCGTACCACTCGGCGGGGCTGAAACGCATCTGCGGCCAGTTTCCGACGGAGTCCGCCTGCCGCGCCATCATGGCCAGCAGGCGTGCGGCAAGGGCGTCGGCCTCCCGCTCGTAGCCGTACTTATAGAGGCCCTTCACGATGAGCCAGGTCTCGGGCATCCAGATGTTGCCGCGCCACAGCCCGCCGGCCTCGTCCTGGAAGGGGGGCTTCTGGCGGTAGAAGCGCGGGTCGTCATAGGCGACGGTCGGCACGGGAAATTCTCCCGCGAATTCCGCGGGATTGAGCAGGTGCTGCTCCACCACCCGCCGGATCCTCGCGGGGTCGCGGCAGAGATCGGTGAAGATCGGGTACACGATGGAACTGGTCAGCACCTCGTCGCGAAGGGTTCCCCGGTAGGTAACGATCCAATAGCCCCGGGCCTCATCCCACAGGGTGTCGACGGCCCGGCGGTGCAGCAGGACCCGGCGCGCCCAGCCGTCCGCCTCGGAGTCGCGGCCGAGGATCCGGGCAAGGCGCTCCAGGACGACGGCGCCATAGCCCAATTGCGAACTCGGCGCAGGATCGTCCAGCCTGTGGTCGCGGCAACAGGCCACCAGATCGTTCCACCAGCTGTTCCAACCGGGGGCATACCTGACCTCCTTGAAGATCAGGTCGTAGCGGGGATTATCGTCCCAGTTGTCGGGCGTGGCCACCAGCAGGTCGCCGTCGATGTCGAGCTTCGTGGTCCAAACGCGATAGGCGTCCTGCAGGAGGGGGTAGACCTTCTCGGCGAAGGCTCGCCGCCCGGCCGGACTGGGCAGGCGGGAGTAGAGTTCCCACATCGACCAGAAGAAATGGGGGTCCATGATCTCGCAGGGAGGAACGAGGATCGGATGCGCGTGCCCCTCGGCCCACTCCGGGCGGAAGTCGAGGTAGCCGAGCAGGTTCCAGCAGGAATCGCTCTGGTAAAAGTAGTTGAACCCGCCCCGCGCGGGGAACGAAGCGTCATAGCGCCTCCCGTCCTGGGTCATGATCCAGTGGTTCTTGCGCAGGGCTATGGCGCTGGAATAATAGAGCTTGGCGGCCGCGTAGCCGGGCTTTGCCAGGGCCGGCAGGCCGGCTAGGAAGCCGTTCCAGTCCGCCTCGACCCGCGCCAGCGCCCCGGCGGGAGCGGCCCGGACCGCCTCGTCGCAATTTCGGATCGCCTCGTCCGCCGTGCCCGAAAGCGTGACGACGAAGGAAAACTCGCGGGTTTCTCCCGGTTTCAGCGCGAGAGGCGCGGACTCAAGGACCGCGCTGCCCTCGGATCCGTCGATGGCGGGGGCCGAGGCTTCCCTGATCGCCGCCGCCAGTTCCGGGCCGCGAGCGCCGGGATAGTATCGCGGGGCAAAGGCCGCGGTGGAGGGACCGGAGCCAGGGCGCGCTGCCAGCGCATCGGTGTAGAGCGTCCGGGCCGTGTTTGGCCCGGTCCGCGAGTTGACCAGGGTCAGCGTCCCATCCTTGCCCAGTTCCCCGAGGACGCGGCCGCCGTTCATTTTCCCGTACGAGGAACGGGCGGTGACCAGCAGCGCGGGACGCACCTCAACGGCAGCTGCCCCGGAATTCCGCACGCGGCCGTAGACCGTGAGGGTGTTGAAGGCGGAAAAGAACGTTGCAGATTCCAGCTCCACCCCCGCCTGCCGTGTCGACGTTTTCCAGCCATAGGGGAACCAGGCGACCGTGCTGGCCTTGTCATCGGCTCCGATCAATTCGCCGCTCCCGCCGACCAGGAACAGGGCAAGCTGCGCAACATCCCGCGGCGTGTTGAAGAACTCGTTGTCCGGGCCGACGCCCTTGCGAACGGAACCGACAAGGAATCGGTTGGGACCGCCGGAATAGGCGATGTCGTACCACGACCCGAAATCCGAAAGCTCGCTGCCCAGCGCGGGGCGTCGCAGGGCGCCGCCCTCGAAGTCCGGAACGAGGTAGAGCTCCTGATCGCGCATGAACCCGAGGAGGTCTCCCTTCCTGTAGAGCGCGTACTCCTGCAAACGCCGCCCCAGGTGTTCGTCGAGATCGCACAACTCCCGCCAGTCCGCCGCAACCGTGCCCGCGATGAAGTCCGAAGGCTTCTTCGCATAATCCCGCTGAAGACCGGAAAAGTCGCCTGGCGACAGACCCTGGAGCAGGAAGTCGGCGGCCGGCGGGTCGAATCTCTCGCAGGCGGCCGTGAGCCACGCAGACACGTCGAGCGCCTGCACCAGCATGGCCGGGAGTTCGGAGGCGATCGGGGTCCACCCGGGTTTGGTTGACGGATCGACGGGAGCTCCCGCAGGGATCCTGATGGCCACAATGTTCGACGACCCCGCGTCCGAAAGCAGGGCCGGGATGATGGCGACCCGACGACCCTCGGAATCCCGCCCGCTGGCGACCTTGACCCCGTTGAAGTACACGGCCGTGTCTGGGCCGGCTGCGCCGGTGCGAAGAAGCAGGGACCGGCCCCGCACCCCGGCCGGCAAGCGAAACTTCAGCCGGCACCAGACGCAGC
>CAZGOX010000063.1:6706-11403 GCA_964527955.1 uncultured Opitutaceae bacterium
TAGGCCCGGTACTCTGAAAGCACGGTGTCGTTGGAGTAGCCGCTCGAGACGATCGCCCTCACGTTGGGATCGATCTTCCTGAGCTCCTCCATGGCCTGGAGGCCGCCCATCCCCCCGGGGATCGTCAGGTCCAGGATCACGGCCGCGTAGGGGCGGCCCGACTTAAGGCTCAGCGCGTAGGCGCGGACAGCGTCCTCCCCGTTGTTCACAGCGCTCACCTCATAGCCCAATCGGCTGAGGATCGAGGTTCCCAGGCGGCGGATGGACGCCTCATCATCCATGAGGAGGATTCGGGACGCCCCGAGTTTCTCCTTTGTGGAAACCTCCGGGCCCCGGGTGCCGTCCCCACCCGCGGCGCTGGGCGCTGCGGGCAGCCAAAGGCTGAACGTGGTCCCCTTCCCAAGCTCGGACTCCACGGAGATGTGACCCAGGTGTTTCTTCACGATCGAGTGCACGGTGGCCAATCCAAGTCCCACGCCACTTTTCTTGGTCGTGAAGTAAGGGTCAAAGATCCGGTCGAGGTTCTCCGGCCGGATCCCCTGGCCGTGGTCGGCAAACGAGAGGCGCAGGTATCTCCCGGGCGCAAGAAACCGGTCGTTCTTCTCCCCCATCTCCTCGTTGCGCATCGATACGTCGATCGTGCCGCCCTTCGGCATCGCCTGCATGGCGTTGATCACGATGTTCTGGACCACCTGGCCTATCTGCCCCTTGTCGACATTGGCGGGCCAGAGCCCCTCCTGGATGTTGAACCTGCAATGCACTCCGGAGCCGTGCAGGGCAAACTCGGCGACCTCGCGTATGACATCGGGAAGCAGGACGGCGACTTGGATCGGAGTGCCGCCCTTTGCGAAGGTGAGCAGCTGAAGCGTCAGGTTCTTGGCCCGGTCGGCGGCCTTCTCGGCATCGCGCAGCGACTCGGCGGACTCAGGGGCTATCGTCCGGTCGTAGAGCACAAGGGAGATGTTCCCGATTATGGCCGTGAGCAGGTTGTTGAAGTCGTGGGCTATCCCGCCTGCCAGGAGTCCAAGGGCCTCGAGCTTGTTTGCACGCTGGAGCTCGGCCTGAAGCCGCGACTCCTGCATGCCCTGCTCCCGAATCTGCTCGGTCTGGCGGTTGACCTGGCGGCTGAGCGCAACCACCCAGGCGATGAACATCAGGATCGCGACCGCAAGCGCCCCGGAGAGCGCCAGGATCCGCTGGCGCGTCAGCCATGGGGGTCTGCTCAGCAGCGAGATATCGCCCGGGTCGCGAAGGTTGATCCGGAATGAGGAAGGCCGTCCGAGTTCATCAAAGATCGCCTCATAGGCGCCCGTGAGGGAAAGCGTGCTTCCAGGGGCGAATGGTTCGACGGCTCCCATTTCGCGGGACAGGCTGAGGTAGGCCTCAAAGACAGTCTTCTCCCTCTGGAGCGTGAGCCGCAGTTGGCCGGAGGTAACCGAGCTGTCGATCAAGGAGGCCTCAATCGTGACGAGATGCCCGTCGTAGTCGGCGGAAAGCTCATCCTTCCCTGCCGGCTCAAGGGGCCTGGGCTGTTCCCCGTGGCCCGTCTTCCGGTAGATGGCGTCGTGCAGGGAGACCTTGTTTCCCTGCCACGCCAGGATGCCCACGACGTCAACCCGATCGCCCGGAGCCAGGGTCTCCGTCGACTGCGAGTAGACCCGCAGGCTCTGTCCTCCGTCCTCAATCAGCAGGGAGTGCCCGATCGACTGGTGCAGGACGACCCCGGAGAAGCGCATCCGCCGGTTGAACGACAGTTCCGTGTTGTGCCGGCCGAGCTGGGAGAGCGGACGGGCGGTAAGCCCGAAGGGCGCCCTTTGCGGCGCTTCGTCGACGATCAGGTAGTCCCTGGACGGGACCCACAGCTCGATCCCCGTGAGCTTTCCCTTCCCATCGGTCTGGGCCGTGCAGACGCCCTGCACCCGGATGGTGCCGCCCACAAGCGGGGCAACGTCCTGGTCGACGGGCAGGATCGCCGTGAATTCCCCGGACGCCGTCACCATCTCCAGGAAGTTCATGTCACCCCGCGTCCGGACTTGTCGCAGGAATCCGCTTATCTCCACCCAGGAATCCTCGACCGTCCCGGTGTACGCATGCTCGAGGGTCACGGACTGGGCCGAGGGCATCGCGATGTCGCCCAAAACCTTGCATTTCGAGGCAAGGACGACCGGGACGTAGTCGCCCGTTCCTGTGACCCCGGTCACCTCCAGGTTTCTCCCCGGATGATTGTCGGCCAAGTCCAAATTTCCCTTCATCACCATGACGCCGCCCGTCGAGTCCTGAAGGAAGAAAAACGGCCCGTTGCCGTCGCCCCAGGTCACGACCCCCGAAAGCTGGACGGGGCGCCCCTTCGCCGCTTCCTGCGGCGCAAGGTCGAGCACGTGCGCGGACACGCGGACCGTGTCATCGTGGGCCGAGCCGGCCGCTTGCGCTGCCGGGGAGACACCGGCCGTCTTGTAGATCCCGCCCGCAAGCTGCATCTCGGTCCCCGTGACCTGGGGATACCCGACCGCCTCGACCCACTCATCGGCGTCAAACAGCCGCGTCTGGCCTGACAGGACGTCCACCTCCCCGCTGGAGTCGCGGATTCTCAGAAACCTGCCCGACTGCTGGACCTTCACCTGTCCCCTGACGTGCGCAAGGCGGCCGGGCACCTGCCTCGGAAGGGAGGCAATTGGCACCTCTGGAATCCGGAAGCGGTCGTCGTCTTCCAGGCGCCGCATCACCGTGATGTGCCCTGGCCCCTGCACCAGGATCTGCAGGAGCGTGATTTCTCCGTTTGCGCTCGGCCTGGGGTTGTAGATGCCTTCCACCCGGACCACCGTATCGGACAGGATGGGCAGGCTCGTCTGGGCGTCCGCGAGAACGACGACCAGGAGGGATGTGCCCCCGGTCGAAAGCGTGATGCCAAGGTGATTGGCATCCATTCGGCTGTAGTGGTCGACGATGCCCTCAATCGACACGAATGTGTTCAGGTAGAGGCTCGTGTTGTTCAACCCCTCCGTGACGGGGCGCGGTGTCAGCGAAGAATGGCCGGTCGTCAGGATTGTGGCGTGGTCAAACCGGACCGAATCGCCCGGAGGCTGGAACTCTCCTGTGACGACAAGATGCTGGCCGAACTCAAACGAACGGCCCAGGGCATCCGACGATCGGATGAAGGATCCCTCCCCGTTGTTGTCCCTGATGAAGAGGATGTCCCAGAACGGGTCGTAGTAGGTCACGTCGCATTCGATCCTGAAGGGATTGGGCTTGGCCCTCTCCTCCGAGTTCCGGGCCCAGAACTGGCCGATGCTGGTGATCGTGGGGGCCTCCGCCTGGGCTTTCGCCCGCATCGCCGCCAGCCCCATGGCCGCACAAAGGCACATGCAAATTCGCAAGGCCCTGAACGGGGTGGATCTGTGACGAAACATTTTCAGCCGTGTCTCGGGTTCCGTATTTTCATGGCTTCCGGCGACGGGAGCAAGCGCACAGGAGCCAATCCCGCCCTAGCCCACGCCGAGGGTTCCCACAGGGGTGATGATTTCCGGGTGAGCCGCCCGGCAGCAACCCCAGGCCCGCGCGTAGATCTGGTCCGGGGTTCCGTAGGCCGGCACCGTGACCAATCCGCGCGGCCGGTACCAGTCCAGCAGCGGCGCCGTGCTCTCCGCATAGACCCGCATCCGGGTGCGGATCGCCTCGGGCCGGTCGTCCTCGCGCTGGACAAGCCCCGCCCCGCAGCGGTCGCAGATCCCCTCGTGCGCGGGCGGCTGCCCGGTCACGTGGTACACCGCCTTGCACTGGGGGCAGACCCGCCGTCCTCCCAGGCGAGCCACGATCTCCTCGATCGGCAGCTCGTAGTTGAACACGGCGTCCAGCTCCACGCCCTCGCGCTCCAGGAGCTTCCCGAGGGCCTCGGCCTGCGCCACCGTCCTCGGAAACCCGTCCAGCACGAACCCGCCGCCGCAGCGCAGGCAGCGGCCGCGCTCCCGAACAAGCTCCAGAATGGTCTCGTCGGTCACGAGCTCCCCCCTCCTCATGTCCTCCAGCGCTGTCTGGAGCGCTGGCGACAGGCCGCAGCCGTCGGACTTGCTTGCGCCCCGCAGGATGTCCCCCGTGGAGAGGTGGCAGGCTCCCAGCCGCTCGCAGAGGAGATCGGCCTGGGTGCCCTTGCCCACGCCGGGCGCGCCGAGCAGCACGAGGCGCCAGGGAGCGGGCGCCGGCCTCGCGGGAGGGGTGCATTCAGCGCCGCCGCCCTTGAGCCAGGCGAGCCGGTCGGGCTGGCTGTTGGAACCTGTTCCGGATGCATCGATGGGGGTGTCCATGGTCGTTGGGGTTGTTCGGCTTGGGAACCACCGGCGTCATGCGATCCCTTCCGGCGGCGTCATGAGTCAGAACGAACGGAGGGAAACAGGCAAACGCAGGCTTTTCGGCAACGCACGGGGTGTTAACACCCCATACTCAGGCCTGGGGTTCGGGCGTAACGTCCCCCCATGCCCTACGAACGCTCCATCGACCTCTTCGTCATCATTTCCTTTTCGGTCGCCGGGTTGTCGCTGCTGACCCAGCCGCGATCCTGGAGGCTTTTCTTTTCATGGCTGCTGCGCGGGGGCAAGGCGGGAGCCATCGCCTTCGGCCTGATCTGCCTCGCCTTCGGATCCCTGATCGTGGCTTTCCACAGGGTGTGGTTCGGGCTGCTGACCGTCGTCACCCTGGCCGGATGG
>CAZGOX010000064.1:0-11372 GCA_964527955.1 uncultured Opitutaceae bacterium
GTCCACGTCCACGACGCGGGCGTCGATGTTCCGGTGCAGGAACGCGCTGAAGCAAGTCTGGACCTGGTCGTCGTGCCTCTCGGGAAACGCGGCGCTGGCCATCTGGCTTGGAAAGGAAAAGGCCAGGGCGACCTCGGCATTCGGATGGTAGGGGAAGCCGTACTTTTCGATCTTCCGGAACTCGGAGGCGATCTGCCGGTACTCCCGGTACTTTCGGTTGGGAATCCCGTCCCAGTCGACCAGCCCCTGAAGGTACTGCTCCTCGCCGCCCTGCATCGATTGCCACGTCCAGCCGCAGACCGCCTGGTTGCCGAGCATCAACGACGCGTAGGCGGACTTGCGGATGGCTCCGGGGGCGGCGGTGTCGGACACGAACTCCGTGCACCAAAACGGGGTTGTGTTCTCATACTGGATCCGTGCGATCCCGAAGAGCGCGCTCTCAAGGCCGGCAGTTCCCCCCAGCGACGTTCCCGGATAGATTCCGCATCCACCCCGGTCGATCGCTCCGGAGTAGGCGATCCCGGAGTAATCGAAATACTTCATCTGGCTGTAGAACCACATGTTCCCTGTCGTGAGCCGGCCCGGGGCGTTGGGCCGCACGGTGGCCGCGACTTTCAGGAAGAACCCGCTCACCTCGTCCGATATGAACCTCCGGAAATCCAGCACCCTCTCAGGCGGTCCGGACACCTGTCCGGAGAGCGGCAGGCCGACCTCGTCGAAGTCCCCGATCCTCCGCGACCATCGTTGCGCGGCCCAGGCTCGGTTCAGGTTGTCCGTGGTCGCATACTTGGCCCTGAGCCAGGCGATGAACCGGAGCCTCACGGCCTCCGAATAGGAGATGGGGCCGTCGCCGGACTCATTGTCGATCCCGAACGCCAGGAGCGCCGGATGTCCGCCATAGTGCCGGGTGAGCGCGTCGGCGTAGCGCAGGGCGTACCGCTGGTAGGTGGGGTCCCCGGCATCCTCCATATAACGGTGATTGGGGTACTGGGGCAGGCCGTTTGGATCGGAAATGCCGACCGACGGATGCTCATGGTGCAGCCAGAGCGGCGCCGGGCGGACGGCGATGTCGAGGATGACCTTGATCCCCGCCTGGTTCATCAGGTCCATGACCTGGTCAAACCACGCGAAATCGAACCTTCCGTCGGAGGGCTCATAGCTGTCCCAGGCAAGATGCCCCATGCGCACGACACGGAAGCCCGCGGCCTTCATGAGCCCTATGTCCCTCTTCCATGTTTCCGGGTTCGAGTCGTGAGGGTGGTAGTTCGTCCCAACGTAAAGCTCCTGGGAGCGCAATGGACAGGGCCATGCGACAACCGCAAGGAGGGCTGCCAGGACGAACCCGGCGTGAGAAGGGCCTTTCGGGAATCCCCGCACTATTCGGCGCGGACGGAGAACCGGAAGATCGTCCGCGAGGCGTAGGTGGACCCAGCTCTCAGGACATAGGTCGGGAAGTTCGGCTGGTTGACCGAGTCCGGAAAGTGCTGGGTCTCCAGGCAGAACGCGCAGTGCTGCGTGTACACGACCCCGGCCTTGCCGGTCAGGGTCCCGTCGAGAAAGTTGCCGGTGTAGAACTGGACGCCCGGCTCGGTCGTGACCACCTCGAGCACGCGGCCGGTCGAGGGCTCATAGACCCGCGCAGCCCAGGTCATCTCCCCGGGTGTCCCGTCGATCACGTAGTTGTGGTCGTATCCGACGGGTGTGCCGCCCACCTCGAGCAGGTGGGCGCCGATCGGGGTCGGCTGGGTGAAGTCCATCGGGGTGCCTGCGACCGCCTTCAATTCGCCGGTCGGGATCAGCGTCGCGTCGACCGGGGTGTAGCGGCTGGCGTGGAGGGTCAGGATGTGTCCCAGGACATCCCCGTTCCCGGGGCCCCGCAGGTTGAAGTAGCTGTGGTTGGTCACGTTGACCGGGGTGTCCTGGTCCGCCGAAACCGAGTAGTCGATGCGGAGCTCGTTGGCCGAGTTCAGCGTGTACGTGACTGAAACGCGGCAATTGCCCGGGTAGCCTTCCTCGCCATCCTTGCTCAGGTAGCTGAATCGGACCGCGGGGTCGACCGAGCCCTGGATGACCTCGGAGTCCCAGACCACCTTGTCGAAGCCCCGGACGCCGCCATGAAGGTGGTTCGGCCCGTCGTTGGTCGCCAGCTGGTAGGTCTTCCCGTCGAGGGTGAAGCGCCCCTTGGCGATCCGGTTCCCGACGCGGCCGACAATCGCGCCAAAATAGGGCTCCTTCGCGAGGTAGCCCGAAAGCGAATCGAATCCAAGCACGACGTCGCCCAGCTTCCCGGCGCGGTCCGGCACCTGCAGGGAGGTGACGGTGGCGCCATAGCTCATGATCTTCACGACCACCCCGCCGGCGTTGCCAAGCACGTAAAGCGTGACGGGCCGCCCGGCGACGGAACCAAATGCGGAGGAGGTGACGGAAGGGGAGTTCATTCCAGTTTCCGCTGAAAGGGCGGAGCATGCCAAACCAAACCCCGCCGCGCAGGCGGCGAGCGAGAAGATCGTCTTCATGGGCAAAAGTGGGTGGATCAACCCGTGAAGTAGAGGTAGGCCCCCAGGATGCAGGCCAGGATCACGCACGAGGCGACCACGTCGCGCTTCTGCCAGCTCTCGCGGGTAAGGGCCTTGTCGGCGACGGAGGCCGTCGCAAAAGTCAGGCCCTGAAGCCGCCCGTACTCGGGCTCGGCGGTGGCGTAGCTGACGACCACCATGACCACGGCCGAAATGACCGTGATCAGCACGCTGAAGTACTGGAAATTGATGTTGTTCACGATCCAGAGGAAGGATCCCTTGGCGTAGCCGTCCGCGAACCCGGGAAGGCCCATCGTGACCGGCGTGTCGACCGCCATGCGGAATCCGCCGACGAGGAAGCCGATGATCATGGCCCAGAGGCAGCCCTTTGCGTTCAGGCGCTTCCAGAACACCCCGAAGAAAAACACGACGAAGATAGGCGGGGCCAGGTAGCCCTGCACCGTCTGCAGGTAGCCGTAGAGGCCGTGCGCGCCCTTGATGACGGGGATCCAGGCCATGGCGACGACGACCATTCCGGCCGTGGCGATCCTTCCCATCCGGACAAGGCGGTGCTGCGAGGCCAACGGGCGGAACTTCTGGTAGAGATCGACCGTGAACAGCGTCGAGCAGGCGTTGAACACGCCTGCCAGCGAGCCCATCAGGGCGGACAGCAGGCCGGCGACCACGATGCCTCGAAGCCCGGGCGGCAGCAGGTACTTCACCAGCAATGGGAACGCGGCCTGCGCCACCCTCGCAACGGGATGGCCGTCGGGGCCGACCACGCCGCCGAGCTCGGGAATCTTGCCGCTTTTCGCAAGGGCAAAGCAGATCAGCCCGGGGATGATGAAGAGGTAGACCGGGAACAGCTTCAGGAACGCGGCAAAGATGCTCCCGCGCCTTGCCGTCCTCTGGTCCGGGGCTCCGAGCGCGCGCTGGACGATGTACTGGTCGGTGCACCAGTACCACAGGCCGATGATCGGCGCGCAGATCAGCATGCCAGGCCAGGGGAAGTTTCCGTTGAAGTACCATGCCTGCTTCACCACGTCTCCGGCCGTGTTCGACTCCAGGACGGGTGCCCAGCTGGATTGGACGCCGTGCGGCGTGATCGGGCGCCAGAGGTTGAACATTTCGGTTCCGCAGATCCGGTGCAGCTCCCCCCAGCCTCCCAGCCGGTGCAGCCCGTAGAACGTGAGCAGGGCGGACCCGCCGATCAGGACCGTGACCTGCACGGCGTCATTGTAGGCGACGGCGCGCATTCCGCCGAGCATCGTGTAGAGTCCCGTCAGCACGATCACGGCCACCGATCCGATCCAGAAGCTGTCGATGAAATGGCCGCCGATCTGCAGGTGCATCTCGGGCAGCAGGGTCGCGAACACCACCCCGCCGGCGAAGATGCCCACGGCGATCTTCGACAGGATGAAGGTGATCAGGGACATGATCGAAAGGACGTAGCGCGACGCGGGGCTGAAGCGGCGCTCCAGGAACTCCGGCATCGTGAACACGAGCGAGCGCGCATAGAAGGGGACGAACACCCAGGCGAGGACGAGCAGGCACCAGGCGTGCAGCTCGTAGTGGGCGAGGGCCACGCCGTCGGTCGCCCCGGATCCCGCAAGGCCCACGATGTGCTCCGAGCCGATGTTGGAGGCGAAGATCGAGGCCCCGATGATCCACCAGCTCAGGTTGCGGCCCGCCAGGAAGTAGTCCGCGGCGGTGTCCTTTCCCTTGCGGACGACCCATGCGGCAACGCCGAACAGGAGGCTGAAATACAGTGCGATTGCTAGCCAATCGATCGGGGTGAGGGTCGAGGGGGCGGCCACGCCGGCAGACTGTGGCCGCTCTCGGCGGTGCGGCGACGCTAACTTTTCTTGACCGTCAAGTGAACCTGCTGCCTCACGGTCGGCCCCGGGACCCACGACGCCTCGACCAGGGTGGCGCGCGGGTGGGCCGGGATCCCGATCTCGTGGTTGTGGAGGAGACCGACCACCATGTCGACGGCGGCCTCGCCGGTGAGGTCGTTGTGCTGGTCCATCCCCGCCCAGTCCGCGTTGTCCTGCCGGCGCTCCAGCTGGACGATGCCGATGTCCCTGGGCACCCTGAGCCCCCGGTTCTCCACCCAGCGCCGGACCGCGTTGTAGAGCGTGAAGATGACGTCGGGCCTCTCCCGGGCGAGCCAGCGGTGGAACAGGACCGGCTCGGTGCGGGCGCGTTCGACGTCATAGAACGGCGCCGTCCGCTGGGAGCGGGGCAGGCCCTGCTGGCCGATCATCATGCCGGCGCTGAACCTGCCCTCGACGAGGCGGTCGATGCCCCGGTCGATCACAAGCGCGGGGCGCCGGTACCCGAGCCTGCGCGCGTTCTCCATGGCCTCCAGGACGAGGGCGTGGTGGTCGACGCAGCAGAAGGAGAGGGTGGGGTCGTGCGTGCGCACCCCGGTGATGACGCAGGCATGCGCGGCCCAGGTCTCCCGAAACCGCTCCGGCAGGTGCGGGTCGTCCATCGTGCCGACGACGATCACGCCCCGGATCCCGCGCGCCCGCAGGATCCTGTTCAGGCGGGGCCCGTCGAGGTCGGGGTCGTGGAGCCAGAACGGGTCGAGGCCGTAGCCGTAGAAGGTCGCCCTGCGGCGGCAGCCCTCCACATACGCCGGTATGGTCGGATGGCGGCGGAAGGCGTCGCGCGAGGGATACGCGTTGATGAGGGCCAGGGCATGGCTGCGGCGGCGCTCGCCCGAGCGCCGCAGCTCGGACATGAGCTGCGAGACGATCGGGTTGAGCGTGTACCCGAGCCTGCGCGCCGCCGCGAGGACCCGCTCGCGGGTCGGCCCGGGAATCTGCGGGTCGTGCCGCAGCGCGAGCGAGACCGCATTCTTCGAGAGATCCAGCTCCCGCGCGATCTGCGCCATGGTCACCGTGGGCATGGGGGCATCGAGACGGAGCCTGGCTTGACGGTCAAGTACAGAGGCAGTGGTTCCCGGGCCGCGATCGGCTAGGAATCAGGCGCACCCCTCCCCATGGCCTTCACCCTTGGCATCGACTTCGGAACGAACACGGCCCGGGCGCTCCTCGTCCGCTGCGCCGACGGGGCCGAGATCGGCTGCGGCGTCGCGGCCTATCCCAGCGGCTCCGAGGGGGTGCTGCTCGATCCGGCCGACCCACATTTCGCGCGCCAGCATCCGGGCGATTACCTGGTCGCCCTGGAGGAATGCGTCCGGGGCGCCCTGAGGGCCGCGAGGCGGACCCGGGGCTTCTCCGCGGACCGGGTCGTCGGCATCGGCGTGGACACGACGGGGTCGAGCCCGATCCCGGTCGACGCCAGGAACCGGCCGCTCGCGCTGGACAGGAAGTGGCGGCGCCACCCCGGGGCCCAGTGCTGGCTGTGGAAGGACCACACGAGCTGGAGGGAGGCCGCCCGGATCACCGGGCTCGCGGCCAGATTCCGGCCGGAGTACCTCGCGCGGTGCGGCAGGACCTATTCGTCTGAGTGGTTTTGGTCCAAGATTTGGCGCTGCCTCAAGGTTCATCCCGACGTGTTCGCCGCGGCGCATTCGTGGGTGGAACTCGCCGACTGGCTCCCGGCAACGCTCGCGGGGATCGACGATCCGGCCAGGGTCGTCCGGGGCATCTGCGCCGCCGGTCACAAGGCGATGTACGCCGACTCCTGGGGAGGGCTCCCGGACAAGAAGTTCCTCGCGAGGCTCGACCCGCGCCTGGCCCGCCTGCGCGACCGGCTTTACGAAAAGGCCTTTGACGCGACGACGCCCGCGGGGCGCCTGGGCGCGGAGTGGAGCCGGAGGCTCGGCCTGCCCGCGGGCATTCCGATCGCAATCGGGGAGTTTGACGTCCACTACGGCGCCATCGGGTGCGGCATCCGGGAGGGGACCCTGGTCAAGGTCATCGGGACCTCGACGTGCGACTGCATCGTCCTTCCCGGCGCGGGGAAGCTTCCGGAGATTCCGGGGATCTGCGGGATCGTCCCAGGGGCGATCCTCCCCGGATTCCACGGAATCGAGGCGGGGCAGTCCGCCGTGGGGGACATCTTCAAGTGGTGGGCCGAGGGGGTGGGGGGCGGCCCGGCCCGACACGCGGAATTCACCAGGGACGCGGCGCGGATGGAGCCGGGCGGGAGCGGACTCCTCGCGCTCGACTGGCACAACGGCAACCGGACCATCCTCGTGGATCCCAGGCTGACCGGGCTGCTGGTGGGCTGCACCCTGCACACCACGCCCGCTGAAATCTACCGGGCCCTGATCGAGGCGACCGCCTTCGGCGCGCGGGCCATTGTCGAGCGGATCCGGGAACATGGCGTCCCGATCCGGCGGGTGGTGTGCGCCGGGGGGGCCGCCGAGCGCAACCCGCTCCTCATGCAGATCTACGCGGACGTGATCGGGTGCCCGATGGCCCTGGCGGCGTCGGGGCAGGCCTGCGCGCTCGGCGCCGCGATCTCGGCCGCCGTCCTTGCGGGCTCCCACCGCGACTTTCCTGCGGCCCAGCGCGCCATGGTCCGGGCCGAGCCGAAAGTCTACCGCCCCCATCCCCGCAGCCGAAGGACCTACAACCGCCTGTATGCCCAGTACCGCATCCTCCACGACGGTTTCGGTGGCGTGACGCGCTCGAGCGACCTGTCCGGCGTGATGAAGGAACTTCTGGCGATCCGCGCCGCGGCCGGGCACTCCCATTCATGATCGCACACCTCGCAAGTCCCAAAGTTTGGTTCCTCACAGGGGCCCAGCATCTCTACGGTCCCGGTCCCCTGAGGCAGGTGGCCGCGAACGCGGAACGCATCGCGGCCGGCCTTTCCTCCTCCGGGGCCCTGGCGCTCCCGGTCGTCTGCAAGCCGGTCCTGACCACGCCGGGAGGGATCCGGGAGCTTTTCCTGGAGGCCGAGCGCTCGCCCGACTGCGCGGGGCTGATCCTCTGGATGCACACGTTTTCCCCGGCGAAGATGTGGATCGGGGGCCTGTCCGTGCTGCGCAAGCCCTTCGTCCATCTCCACACGCAGTTCAACCGCGATCTCCCGTGGGGCGCGATCGACATGGACTTCATGAACCTGAACCAGTCGGCCCACGGGGACCGGGAGGCGGGCTTCCTCCACGCCCGGATGCGCCTGCGGCGCAAGGTCGTGGTCGGCCACTGGCAGGATCCGGAGGTGCAGGCCCGGCTCGGGGCCTGGACGCGGGTCGCCCGCGCCTGGCACGACCTCCAGGGGGCGCGGATCGCCCGGTTCGGCGACAACATGCGCCAGGTGGCGGTGACCGACGGCGACAAGGTGTCGGCGGAGATCCGTCTTGGGTATTCGGTTGACGGATACGGTGTCGGGGACCTGGCGGCCGGGGTCGGGGCGGTTGCGGGCGCCGACATCGACCGGCTTTGCGCGGACTACGAGGCGCAGTACGAGGTCGCGCCCGACCTGCGCAGGGGAGGGGCGCGCCACGATTCGCTCCGGGAGGCGGCGCGGATCGAGCTCGGGCTCAGGTCGTTCCTCGACAGGGGCGGCTTCAAGGGCTTCACGACAAACTTTGAGGATCTCCACGGCCTGCGGCAGCTCCCGGGGCTTGCCGTCCAGCGGCTGATGGCGGAGGGCTACGGCTTCGGGGCCGAGGGCGACTGGAAGACGGCGGCGCTCCTGCGCGCCGTCAAGGTGATGGGGGAGGGGCTGAAGGGTGGCACCTCCTTCATGGAGGATTACACCTACCACCTGGACCCCGCGCGGCACCTGGTGCTCGGGGCGCACATGCTCGAGGTCTGTCCCTCGATCGCCGCGGGCAGGCCGTCCCTCGAGGTCCATCCGCTGGGCATCGGGGGGAAGGAGGACCCCGCGCGCCTTGTCTTCGACGCCAGGCCGGGGCCCGCCCTGAACGCGTCCCTCGTCGACCTCGGGGGAAGGTTCCGGCTCGTGACGGCGGAGGTCGACGTGATCGAGCCTCCCGAGCCGCTCCCGAGGCTCCCCGTTGCCCGGGCGGTCTGGAGCTGCCGGCCCGACTTCAAGACCGCGTGCGCGGCCTGGATCCTCGCGGGCGGGGCCCACCACACGGTCTTCACCGACTGCGTGCCGGCCGAGTGCCTTCACGACTTCGCCGAGATCGCCGGGATCGAGCACGTGGCGATTGACTCGGGGACCAAACTCGACGCCTTCGGGAAGGAACTCCGCTGGAACGAAGCGTACTACCACCTTGTCGCCGGACCGGCCGTCTAAGACCCACGCCATGCTCATCGAACTCAAACGCAAGGCCTGCGAGGCGAACCGGCTCCTGCCCGCCTTCGGGCTGGTCGACCTGAACTTCGGAAACGCGAGCGCGATCGACCGGGCGCGCGGACTCGTCGCGATCAAGCCGAGCGGGGTCGACTACGGGACGCTCCGCCCGGCGGACATGGTCCTGGTCGACCTCGAGGGGAAGGTGGTCGAAGGCCGGCTGCGGCCGTCCTCGGACACCCCGACCCACCTCGAATTGTACCGGGGGTTCCCTTCGATCGGCGGGGTCGTCCATACCCACTCCCGCTGGGCGACGGCATTTGCGCAGGCGGCGACCCCGATCCCGGCCCTGGGGACCACGCATGCGGACTTCTTCCACGGTTCCGTCCCGGTCACGCGCGCCCTGAAGCCCCGGGAGATTGCGGGCGCCTATGAGCGCGAGACGGGGAAGGTCATCCTTGAGGCCTTCGCGGGAGTCGAACCGCTGGACATTCCGGCGGTGCTTGTCCGCGGGCACGGCCCCTTTGCCTGGGGCGAAGCGGTCGCGAAGGCGGTCGAAAATGCGGTGGCGCTGGAACTCTGCGCCGGGATGGCGTTTCGGACCCTGCAGATCCGCCCCGGGCAGCGGGCCCTGCCCAAGGAACTTCTCGACAGGCATTTCCTGCGAAAGCACGGCGACAATGCCTACTACGGCCAGCCCAAGGATTGATTCACGATGCAAACCCCCGGTCTCCCGGCCTGCTCTGCGCTGGTGTTGATTTCAGCCGCCTCGCTCGCCGCGGCGCCGACCCTTTGGATCGACGCCGGGCAGGTGACCGGGCACGTGGCTCCGGCCTTCAGCGGGCTGATGACGGAGGAGATCAATCACTCCTACGACGGAGGGCTCTACGCCGAGCTGATCCAGAACCGGACGTTCCAGGACGACGCGAAGAATCCCGTTCACTGGTCGCTCCTCCAGGATGGAAAGGACGCCTGGATGGGCCTCGATCCCGACCACCCGCTCAACGGCGCGCTGAGGACGAGCCTCAAGCTGGACGCCCAGGGCGCCTCGCCGGCCCACCGCGTGGGCATCTCCAACGACGGCTGGTGGGGACTGCCCGTCAGGCCGGCCACGGCCTACCGCCTTTCCTTCTACGCAAGGACGGACGGGCCGCCCGCCGGGGCGCTGAAGGTTTCGATCGAAAGCAACGACGGGAGCAGGACGTTTGCGGCGACCGAGGTGCCCGGGGTCGGCGGCGAGTGGAGGAAGTATTCGGCCACCCTGGTCACGGCGAAGGACATCCCTGTCTCCTCCACAAACCGACTTGTGCTCGCGACGGAGAGTCCGGGCACGTTCTGGTTCAACCTGGTCTCGCTGTTCCCGCCGACGTACAAGGACCGGCCCAACGGAAACCGGGCCGACCTGATGCAGTTCATGGCGGGCATGAACCCGCGGTTTCTGCGCTGCCCCGGCGGGAACTACCTTGAGGGCGACTGGATCGCGACCCGCTTCCCGTGGAAGAACACCCTCGGCGACCTTGCGCAGCGCCCGGGACATCCCGGCTGCTGGGGATACCGCTCCTCCGACGGGCTCGGCTTGCTTGAGTTTCTTGAATGGGCGGAGGACCTGGGGGCCGAACCGGTCCTCGCGATCTATGCCGGGTACAGCCTTGCCGGGAACCACGTGAAGCCCGGGCCCGACCTGCAGCCCTACGTCGACAGCGCCCTGGACGAGATCGAATACGTAACCGGCGACACCACCACGACGTGGGGTGCCCGCCGCGCGGCCGACGGCCATCCCGAGCCTTTCCCGCTGACGTGGATCGAGGTGGGCAACGAGGACTCCTTCGACAAGTCGGGAAGCTACAACGATCGCTTCACGCAATTCTACGACGCGATCAAGGCGAAGTACCCGCGCCTCAAGCTCATTTCGACGGTCACGCCCGATCAGTCGCCCGTCGCGTGCGTCCACAGCCGGACGCCCGACGCTGTGGACGAGCACGACTACTGGCGCGCCAACGGGTTTGAGAAGGAGGCCCCGACGCACTTCGAGAAGTTGAACCGCAGCGGCCCGAAGGTCTTTGTTGGCGAGTGGGCCGCGTATGAGGACGCCGAGCCGTGGACCGAGCCAAGCAAGGCGCTGCCGCCGACGCCGAGCATGAAGGCGGCCCTGGGCGATGCGGCCTGGATGGCCGCCATGGAGCGCAACTCGGACATCGTCATCATGCAGTGCTACGCGCCGATGCTCGTCCGGGTCGACCCCAATGCCGACCGGGCGTGGCGGCCCGACCTGATCGGGTTCGATTCACTCCATGTCTTCGGCTCTCCGACCTACTACGCCTTCAGCATGTTCAGCCGGTACCACGGCGACACGTCCGTCCGGGCGACCCTCTCGGGCCTGTCCGACGCTGCGGTCGCTCCGCTTGACACTTCGGTGACGCGGGACAGCGCAACCGGGGAGATCACCATCAAGATGGTGAACGTGACCGGAGACCCGCAGGAAACCGCCATCCACGTGGAGGGGGCGGAGGGGCTTGCGGGCACCGGCCGCGCAGTGACGCTCTCGGCGCGCCCGGAGGAGACGAACTCCATCACCGATCCGACCCATGTCGTTCCCGTCGAGTCGGAATTCCGCGGGGTCGGCCCCTCGTTCACCTACACCTTTGCGCCCTACTCGGTGACCGTCCT
>CAZGOX010000065.1:0-11349 GCA_964527955.1 uncultured Opitutaceae bacterium
CGGGCAAGGACACTTCTGTAAGGCTAAGGGGTCAGGTTGTACACTGTACCCTCCGTTGCGGAGGGTACAGTGTACAACCTGACCCCTTCCCACCCCCATGCCCAAATCCACATCGGACCTCAGGATCCGCTCCATCAAGCCGCTGGTGTCGCCTGCGGCGCTGGAGGCCGAGTTGCCCCTGGATGGCCCCGGGGCGGACTTTGTCGCGGGCGCGCGGCGGGAAATCGCGGCCGTGCTCTCCGGAGGGGATGACAGGATCCTTGTCGTCGCCGGCCCGTGTTCCATCCACGACACGGCGGCAGCCCTGGAGTACGCCAGGCTCCTGAAGGCGGCCGCCGACAGGCATGGCTGCGACCTGCTGGTCGCCATGCGCGTGTATTTCGAGAAGCCGCGGACGACGATCGGCTGGAAGGGCCTGATCAACGACCCGAACCTGGACGGCACCTATGAGATCAACCGGGGCGTCCGCCTGGCGCGGGGCCTCATGGCCGATATCACGGGACTCCGCCTGCCGGTGGCCACGGAGTTCCTCGATACGATCCTCGGGCAGTACTTTGCCGACCTTGTCTCCTGGGGGGCCATCGGGGCGCGCACCGTGGAGAGCCAGGTCCACCGCGAGCTCGCCTCGGGCCTCTCGATGCCGGTCGGCTTCAAGAACCGGTCGGACGGGGATGTGCGGGTCGCCGTCGAGGCCATGGTGTCGGCGCGACAGCCCCACTGGTTCCCCTCCCTCGCCCGCAGCGGGGCCCCGGCCGTCATGGGGACAAGCGGCAACGACCAGACCCATGTTGTGCTGAGGGGCGGGTCGGGCGGCCCCAACTTTGGCGCGGAGCAGGTCGCGGCCGCGGTGGCCCTGCTCCGAAAGGCAGGGCTCCCCCCGCACGTCATGGTGGATTGCAGCCACGCGAACAGCGGCAAGGACGCCGGGCGCCAGCCGGAGGTCGCCGCGGAAATCGCCGCGCGGGTGGCGGCCGGCGACCGATCGATCTGCGCCGTGATGCTCGAGAGCAACCTGGTGGGCGGCTCGCAGGATTACCGGGCGCGGCCGCTGGTCCACGGCCAGAGCATCACCGACGCGTGCCTTTCCTGGGAGGAGACCGCGCCCGTGCTGGCGAAGCTCGCCGAGGCAGTGCGAATCCGGCGGGGCGCGGGTACAGCTGCAACAAGGTAGGGACGGCCGGCCCGGCCGTCCGGATCCGCGTTCAGGCTCGTCCGCAGCCCCTCGGCCCGTCTTGAATCGGCATCATTTGTCCGGGGTTTTGGAATGACCCGAGGGTATGCCCGGACGGGCGAGCCGCCCGTCCCTACCTCAAAACGCCTGTCGGGATTGAATTGGGGCGACTGGCCCGTCCCTACCTCGTGAGATCCCCTGCCAGCTGTCCGCAGCCGGCGGCGATGTCGATCCCGCGCCGCTGGCGCACCGTGCTCGGCAGGCCGAACTCCCCGGCGAGGATCGCCTGGAAGCGCTTCGCGCTCTCGCGGTGCCCCGGGGCGCCATCGTAGCCCGGGGTGGGGTTGAGCGGGATGAGATTCACCTGGGCCGGTAGCCCGTGAAGCAGGCGTCCCACGGCCCGTGCATGCTCCGCGGAATCGTTCCTCCCCTCGATGAGAGTCCATTCGTAAAAGACCCGGCGGCCGGTCCGGGTGCTGTAGTCCCTGCAAGCCGCCATGAGTTCATCGAGCGGCCATGTCTTTGCCACCGGGACGAGCGCGACGCGCTCCTCCTGCGTCGCTGCGTGCAGGGAGACGGCGAGGTGCACGGGCCTGCGCTCCCCGGCGAGGCGCCGGATGCCGGGGACCACGCCCACCGTGCTGAGCGTGATGCGGTCGGCTCCCAGGGCCATCCCCGCGGGGTCGCAGAGGATGTCCACCGCCCTCATCACAGCATCGTAGTTGTGGAGCGGCTCCCCCATGCCCATCAGGACCACGTTGCGAACGCGGGTCAAAGGCAACGGGTGCTCGGCCCGGAGGGCGCGGGCCACGTGGACCACCTGGGCCACGATCTCGGCGGCCGTGAGGTGGCGCTGGAAGCCCATCTGGCCCGTCGCGCAGAACACGCAACCCATCGCGCAACCGGCCTGGCTGCTGACGCACGCCGTCACCCGCCCGGTGAAGCGCATGAGCACGGCCTCGACCGCGCGCCGGTCACCGAGCGAGAGCAGCAGCTTGCGCGTGAAGCCGTCGGTGGACTGCGCGGCGGCCGCCACGGAGAGCGCGTCGAGGCAGGTCTCCTCCCCAAGCCTTGCGCGCACTTTCGCGGGAAGTTCCGGCATGGCCTCCAGCGAATCGGCATAGTCCCAGTACAGGGATCGCCAGATGCGCTTCGCGTGCACGGGGCTCATCCCCCACGAGTCCACGAGCGCGCCGAGTTCGGCGCGGGTCAGGCCAAGGAGGGAAATGCGTTCGGGCACGGGTAAAGAGTAAGGGGTCAGGTTGAAAAAGTTGACCTATGCTCCACAGGTCAACTTTTTCAACCTGACGGGACTGGGTGCATTTGAATCCCGGATGGGTTCTCGGAGGTCGACTGTGTGAGGCTTTGCGAACGAAAAGCGACCGGAGAGGACCCATCCGGGATTCAAATGCATCCAGTCCCAACCTGACCCCTTACTCTATACCATTGGGCTGGCGCGAAGCGCGAGGTCTAGGCTAGGATCCGGGCATGGTCAACTGGGGCATCAGCTTTCTCAGGTCGTTCATCCCCTTGTTTGTGACGATCGACCCGATCGCCCTCGCGGCGATCTTCCTGGCGATGAGCCGGGATGTCGACCCGGCGAGGCGAAGGCGGATCGCGAAGCAGGCGACGTGGACGGGCGGCCTGGTCGCGCTCTTCTTCCTTGTGCTGGGCGCGAGCATCTTTGCCGCCGTCGGCATCTCCGTGAGCGACTTCCAGATCGCGGGAGGCCTGATCCTCCTGATCATCGCCGGCCGGGAGATCGTGCAGTCGATCTCGATGGAGCCGTCCCGGCTTTCCGAGGACTTTGGGGTCGTGCCCCTGGGGATGCCGCTGATCGCCGGGCCCGCGACCATCACGACGCTCCTTCTCCTCCAGCAGACGCAGGGGGTGGCGCTCACCCTGTCCGCCCTCGCCGCCAACCTTGTGCTGGTCGCGATGGCGTTCGCCTACAGCGACCGGCTCGAGCGCCTGGTGACGATGACAGGACTGCGGGCGATCTCGAAGATCATCGCCCTGCTCCTCGCGGCGATCGCGGTCCGGATGATCCGTCGGGGCCTCGCGGGCTGATCAGCCGGAAAACGTCGTAAGCAGGTCCGCGTAGATCTTGGCGGTCCTGACCAGGTCGAGGACCCGGGCCCTCTCGTCGACGGCGTGCTCGTTGTCCCCGCCGGGCCCGTAGCCCAGGGTCGGGATCTTCAGGTAGTGCGAGAAAAAGTGCATGTCGTTGAACCCTGTCGACAGGTTGAAACCGGTCCGGGCCCCGCGCACGCGGCCGACGCTCGAGGCCATGGCGGAAAAGAAGGGGTGGGTGGGCTCGTGGTAGCAGGAAAGGTTCTCCGAAATCTTCCTGACCGTGATGTCGCACTGGGGGATCTTCCTGGCCGCCGCGGCCAGGAACGCCCGCAGGCCGCGTTCCGCGGCGAAACGGTCCTCGGTCGCAATCACCCGGCGGTCGATCGTGAACGACGCGAAGGCCGGCACGGTGTTGACCTTGCCGCCCTCTCCGGCGCTGAACACCCCGCCGACATTGATGGTCGGGCGCAGGACCCTGCCCTGGGGCGAGACAATCTTTCGCCGCGCGATCTGCCCCTTGTATTCCTCAAGCGCAAGGACCAGGGCGGACATCTTCTCCAGCGCGTTTATGCCGTCCTGGGGGGTCGAGCCGTGGGCCGCCTTTCCGCGGATCGAGACCTCGAGCCAGATGACGCCGTTGTGCCCGCAGCACACCGAGTCGCCCTCTCCTCCCTCCATCACGACGGCATAGTCGGGGCGGATCGGCGCGTTCGCGACCAGCCAGCCGGCGCCGAGGACGGAGTCCGTCTCCTCGTCGGCCGTGAAGGAGACCTCGACATTCATGAGCGGCGCGGTCCCCGTCGCGCGCAGCGCCTCGAGGGCGAGGAGCAGGCTCGCGATCGAGCCCTTCATGTCGGCGGTGCCGCGCCCGTAGATCCAGCCGCTCGAAACCTTGCCGCTGAACGGGCCGCCGAAGCGCCATGTTCCGGAAACCGGGACCACGTCGTAATGGGCGTTGAAGTGGATCGTCTTCGAGGCCCCGCGGGCCTGGAGCCGTCCCAGGACGTTGAACCGGGGATAGGCCTGCTGGCCGGGCAGGTGCCTCTTCAGCAGGGAATGCGGGATCGAAAAGCGGCGGGCCTTGAGACCGGCGGCTGCGAGCTCGCGCGTGAGCAGGGCGCTGATCCTCGCATAGTCCCGGCCGGGCGGGTTGACCGTGGAGACTGCGACCAGCCCCTGGAGGGTCTTCAGAAGGCGGCCCTCGTGGGCGTCGATGTAGGAGGAGGGGGACATCACTTCAGGTAGGCAACGTAGAGCAGGCGCGCCGTCGTCAGCGTGACAACAATCAGGAATATGGGGCGGACGAAGCGAGCGCCTTTTTTGACCACGAGTCCGGCCCCCAGTCGCGCCCCGACCACCTGCCCGGCGGCCATCGTCAGGCCGGCGGCATAGTAAATGTGGCCCCCGAGCATGAAGAGCGCGACCGCCGCGACGTTGCTCGTGACGTTCATCACCTTGCAGTGCCCGGTTGCCTTCACGAAGTCGTAACCCAGCAGCAGGACGAAGGATAGGGTCCAGAACGACCCGGTTGCGGGGCCGAAGAATCCGTCCCAGAACCCCAGCGCCGGGCCGGCCAGGAGGTAGAACGGGGTCGTCCGCATGCGCGCGGGGCGGGTGCTCTGCCCGATCTCGGGCCTGAGGAACACATAGAGAAGGACGGCGGCGAGGAGCCATGGGATGATGCGGACGAGGATGTCCGAATTGAGCCGCTGCACCGTCCACGTCCCGAGCAGGGCGCCCGCCAGGGTCAGGGCGATCCCGAGGCGGCAGGAGGCGAGATCCACCGCGCCGCATCGGATGTAATGCCGCGTGGCGGCGGTGGTTCCGCAGAGCGACTGGAGCTTGTTGGTTCCGAGCGCAAACGTGGCCGGCATGCCGAGGCTCAGGAGCATGGGGAGGGCGATCAGCCCGCCGCCGCCCGCGATGGAGTCCACGACGCCCGCCGCGAGCCCGGTCAGGACCAGGAGGGCGTAGACCCACGGGGCGAAGTGCATCCCGGGAGGATCATGGAAACCCGCCAAAACGGAAGCGTGGAAACGGCGCCCGTTTTGTGCTACGATTCCACCGTGAATGAGGAAGCCCGGCAAATTGTGGACCGGATGG
The DNA here is from genome assembly GCA_964527955.1 of uncultured Opitutaceae bacterium. Lineage (GTDB taxonomy): Bacteria > Verrucomicrobiota > Verrucomicrobiia > Opitutales > Opitutaceae > Palsa-1447. The sequence continues at coordinate 5,351 of CAZGOX010000065.1, forward strand.
GCCTGCAGCCCCTCCCGATCGAGGGCGGCTATTTTGCGAGGACGTGGACGGGCCGCCCGGCCGGGCCGGGAATGAGGGAGACCGGCTCGGCGATCCTTTTCCTCATCACGCCGGAGGACCGGTCCTCCCTGCACAGGATCCAGACCGACGAGATCTGGCATTTTTATTCGGGCGACCCGGTCGAGCACATCCAGCTCGACCCGGGGGACGGGTCTGCGCGCCGGACGCTGCTCGGCTCGGCGTTGATTGCCGGGCACTTCCCGCAGCTCGTCGTGCACGGCGGGGTGTGGCAGGCGGCGCGCACATGGCGGGCGTCGCGCGGATGGTCGCTCCTGGGCTGCACCCTTGCGCCGGCCTGGGACGACGGGGAGTTTGAGCTCGCCGACCCGCTGGCGCTCGCGCGGGAATTCCCGGCGTGGAGCCGCTGGCTGGAGGACATGAAGCCGCTTCCTCCGGATTGACCGCCCGCCAATTCAATTTGCAAGGATCCGGGGTTTGGGCAGAGTTTGCCGCACCAGCATGTCAGCACTCTACGCCGATCTCCGCCGCGATTATTCCCTGGCCGGATTGACGGAGAAGGATCTTGCCAAGGATCCTTTCCGGCAGTTCGAGAAATGGTTCCAGGAGGCCGAGGCCGCCAAGATCCCCGAGCCGAACGCCATGACGCTCTCCACCTCCGACGGCGAGGGGCAGCCCTCCTCCCGGACGATCCTGCTCAAGGGCCTGGACGGTCGCGGGTTTGTCTTCTACGGCAACTACGAGAGCAGGAAGGGGCGCGAGCTTTCCGCCAACCCGCGCGCCTCGCTGCTCTTCCCCTGGATCGCCATCGAGCGTCAGGTGATCGCGGAGGGAAGGGTCGCGAGGATCTCGCGCGAGGAGAGCGAAACCTATTTTCACAGCAGGCCGCGGCTGAGCCAGCTGGGCGCCTGGGCGTCGCAGCAGAGCTCGATCGTGTCGGGCCGGGCGGTGCTCGAGCAGAACATGAAGGCGATGGACGAGAAGTACGCCGGCCGCGAGGTGCCGCTGCCCCCCAACTGGGGCGGCTACCGGCTCGCGCCCGAGACCGTGGAATTCTGGCAGGGCCGCAGGAACCGCCTCCATGACCGCCTCCGCTACCGCCGCGGAAAGGACGGGGACTGGACGGTCGAGCGACTGGCCCCGTGAAGCTCCATCTGCTGCCGGTTCGCAGCGGCGGCGCCGCGGAGAACATGGCCCTCGATTTCCTGCTGCTGCAGCGGTATCCGGACGAGGCCGAGGCAAGGTTCCGCCACTATGGGTGGCACAGACCCGCGTTCACGTTCGGCTACAGCCAGAAGATAGGCTTCGTCCGCGAAACGCTTCCCGAGGGGGGGCCGTTCGACCTGTGCCGCCGGCCGACGGGCGGCGGCGTGGTGGATCATCGCGACGACTGGACGTACTCGCTTGTGATACCGCGCGGGCACCCGCTTGAGGAGGTGCCGGCTCCCCGGAGCTACCGGGTGATCCACGCCTGCCTTGCCGACGCGCTCCTTGCGCGGGGGGCGGAGGTGGAGCTGAAGGCCGTTGCCGAGCCGCGCGCATCGGCCGAGGCCGCAGGCGTCTGCTTCGAGCGGGCGGAGGTGCACGATGTGCTCCACGCAAGGACCGGGGAAAAGGTGGCCGGCGGAGCCCAGAAGCGCAACAAGCGCGGGCTTCTCTTCCAGGGTTCGATCTGGAAGCCGGCATTGAAGGGGTCAGGTTGTGCATTGTCCCCATCCGCAGGGGCTTTGAAGGGGTCAGGCCCTCATTCAGGGCCTGACCCCTTCGACTGGCACGCCTTCCACGACGACTTCGCGGCCCGCCTGGCCGCGGCCCTCGAAGTCCCGGCCGAATCGGTCCCCTGGCCGGAATTGAACGAGGACGAGGTGTCCGGGCTCGTTGAGAAGTACACCTCCCCCGAGTGGATGGAATTCCGGTAGGACTTGGCCCCGCGCCGGGTTTGCTGTAGGTCAGCGAGCTTGCTCGCGCTCAGGAAGGCGCGAGCAAGCTCGCTGACCTACGCTTTACCGTTTCGCGGGCGCCTCGGCAACCGGCGGCTTCGGCTCAAACGGCCACTTGTGATGGAGCCGCGCCGCAAGGAGCGCGGCCGCCACCAGCACGAGGATCCCAAACCCAAGGACGCGGTTCCTGTCGGCGGTCCTGTCTCGGTACGGATCCTTGATGAGGAGCCGGGTCCTCGGCGGAAGCACGGCCCTGTCGGTGAGCGAGACTCCGAGCGGGATGTTGATCTTCACGCGGCTGTTGACCGCCCATCCGCTTGCCTCGAGGAGCGGGCCCAGGCTGCGCTGGCGAAGCTTGAGCCGCGCGATGATCATCGACGGCCCGGAAATCGCCAGGATGACTCCGCAGAACCCGACCGGCATCCAGATTCCCAGGCCGAAGAACGCGCCCAGGATGCTGCCGAACGCGGCGCTGATGCCGCCGACCGCCACGCCGAGGGCCGCGACCGTCCCGACGTCAAATTTGGGTTTGGGCAGCGCGGGCGCCGCGTCCCCGGAGGGAACGACGGACGTGTCCGCCGCCGCGGCGCGCTTGGCGATCTGCATTCCCACGAACCGGATGAACTTCTTGTAGGGAGCGAAGAACGCCTGGCGGACGCTGATGGGGTTGTCCACGATCCGGGTGATCGTCGCATCCCAGTCCCGGTTCTTGCGGTCGTAGAAGACGCCGTTTCTGCCGACAAACAGGTAGTCGCTGTCGCCCTGGGTGAAGCACGCGGCCACCCGCATCGTCTCCCCGTTCGCCCTCCGGCAGTCCAGGTAGGCGATGTAGGCGTTGCTCGTCGACGCCAGCGTCGAGTGGGCCGCCGCGTCGTCCACCTTGAGGCAAAGCTCGCAGGACCGGCTGTCGAGATAAAGGACGCCCGACTGGAAGATCGGATGGTGCTCGGGAGAGTAGAAGTCCGCGAAGTTTACGAAGTTGTGCAGGAGCGCCCTCAGGTCCCGGTGGTAGCGCACGAGCCGGTCCAGTTCCGCCACGGCCTTGAATTCCGCGGCGAGCGCCCGGTCGCGCAGGAAGAGCGCAGCCAGAGCGGCGCGGCCTCCCCCGGCCAGGACCGCCCGCACCCGGGCGGCGCCGAGGGCCTTTACCGGCGAGGTTGATTCCGGCGCGGCCCACGAGGAAAGGGGCAGAAACGCGGGCGGCGCCTCCTGGGCTTTGGCAAATGCCTCGGCCTCGCCGAAGAACAGGGACGCGTTGCCCTCGGTGATCCCCACGATCCCGCCGTCTCCGGCCGCACCACCGGTGCAGGCGATGATGTCTGCGATCAAGTCCCTCGTCTCCGCGTCTCCGGCCGCCCCCGGGGCGATGATTCCGTCGCCGGTCAGGCCGGCTGCGCCGATGGCCGTGGCCGGATCGCTGGTGTCGAGGGGGGCGACCGAGGCTGCGTTCTCCCGTCCCAACTGCAGGAGGATCTTCCGCGCCGTCCCAAGAAGGGCGGCCCCCTCCGGCTTCGAGTCGTCAATCGCGTCCAGGGGAAGCGAGTCCGCGCCCTTGAGAAGATCCCCGGCATCCTTCAGGCGGGCCGTGGCCCAGCCGACGGCGGCAAGCACCTCGGGCACGCGGATTCGCCCGTCGCCGTCGGTGTCGATCAGCGACAGCGTGCGCTCGTCGAGCTCAAGCCCCTTGACCGGGCAGCTCAGCGCGACCCAGAGCTTCGGGTCGAGTTCCCCAAGGGCCAGGAGATCCGAGCCGGACTCGAGCGCCACTTGGTCCAATCCGCTGATGCGAACGAACTTCCAGACATGCTTGGCGGAGTCGGCGGAGGGCATCAGGAGTCGGCGGGGGGCATCTCGGCTCGATCTCAGCAGAATTGTCCGAAATGAGGCAAGGCCCGAGCGGTTGAAATTGTAGGTCAGCGAGCTTGCTCGCGCTCAGGAAGGCGCGAGCAAGCTCGCTGACCTACGAGAACGACCCGACCTGCCGGTTCAATGTAATCACGCACTCCAGATGCCGGGTCTGGGGGAACAGGTCGAACGGTTGCACCCTCGAGAGCTCGTATCCCGCCTCCAGGAACAGCCTCAGGTCGCGCATCTGCGTGGCCGGGTCGCAGCTCACGTAGACCACGGCCCGCGGTCCGAACGCGAAGAGCTGCTTGAGGAAGTTCTCGTCGCATCCCCTGCGCGGCGGGTCGACCACCACGGCCGTCTCGCCCGGCGGAAAGTCCAGCCCGGCGAAAATGGCAGCGGCGTCGGCCGCCAGGAACGAGGCGTTCACAATTCCGTTGGCGGCGGCGTTCTCCTTCGCGAAGGCCACGCTGGTCGCGCTGATTTCGACGCCCGCGACACCCTCAAACGCGCCCGCCGAGCCCAGGGCGAACAGGCCGCTTCCGCAGTAGGCGTCCACGAGGAAGCGGGCGCCGCTTGCGGCGGCCTGGGTCCGCACGTGCGCCACGAATTCCGGGAGGATGAACGGATTATTCTGGAAGAAGTCGCGGGCTAGGAAGCGAAGCCTGAGGCCGCAGGGAGGCCCGATCTCCTCGGTGATGACCGCGTTGAATTCGGTGGTGACGGAGCCCCCGGCATCGCGGAGAAGGAGCGTGCCGCCGCGGGGGTACTCGCCCGCCGCCGCCTTGCCGCGGACCGCGGCGCGGAGGCCTGCCAGCTCCGCGTTGATGCCATCGGTCGCGATCTCGCAGCGCGGCACGTCGATAATGTCGTGCCGGGTGCCCTGCCGGAGGAAGCCGATGGGGAAGGGGTCAGGCCCTGAATTCTGTACGCCGGTTCGGAATTCAGGGCCTGACCCCTTTGTTTCAAAGTGTGGCGTGATCTTCGACCGGTAACCAAACTCCCGCGGAGAGCCGACCACCGGCTCCACCGGGAATGTGACGCCCGCAAGATGCTCGAGCAGCTCGGCCACCTGCCTTTGCTTCCAGGCCAGCTGTTCGGCGTAGGCGAGATGCTGGTACTGGCAGCCCCCGCAGGCGCCGAAGAGGGGGCAGCGGGGGGAGACCCGATGGGGCGAGGGCGACAGGATGGCCACCGGGTCCGCCTCGGAGAAATTCTTGTGGTTGCGAAATACGCGGGCCCGCACCCGCTCGCCGGGCAGCGTGAAGGGGACCATGACGACCCAGCCGCCTCTGTCCGCAGGGGCAAGATCCCGGAGTTCCGGGCCCGATGCGAGGCCGGGCAGCGGCACCCGCCCCAGGCCCACGCCCCGGTTGGTGAGCGTCGTTATCTCGAGCTCGATCTCCTGGTGATAGCCGAACGGCTGGTCGTTGAATTTTCTCTTCTTGGGCACGCGAAGCGACGATGGTTTCAAGTGACGGCGAGCTTTGCAAGGTGGGGACGCGCGTCCGGCGTGTTCGCCCCTCGTAGGTCAGCGAGCTTGCTCGCGCCTTCCCGGAGCGCGAGCAAGCTCGCTGACCTACAACGAAACAGGCGCATCGTGCCTCGGAAAATGCCCGTTGATAGGGAGGCGAAAGGGCGGCAAGGTGGGGGACGCCATGCTCCCGGAGTTGATCACCAGCCGGCAGAATCCCCGCATCAAGGAGCTTGTGAAGCTGCGAGACCGGGGGCCGCGCGACGAGGCCGGGCTCTTCCTCGTGGAGGGATACCGGGAGATCCGCCGCGCGCTCGAAAAGGGCGTGGCGCTGGCCGAGCTCTACTTTTCCCCGGGATGGTTCCTCGGCGAGAACGAGAACGCACTGATCGGGCAGGCCGAGGCCGCCGGGGCGAGGCTCTTCGAGGTGTCGAAGGAGGCGTTCGAAAAGGTCGCCTACCGGGAGCGGCCCGACGGGTTGCTCGCCGTTGTGCCTCAGTGGAAAACCACTCTGGAAGGGGTCATGCCAAGTAAAGTGCGGTCCGCTACGGACCGCACTTTACTTGGCATGACCCCTTCAGGCGCATCCGACCTCTTCCTCCTCGTCGTCGAGGCCATCGAAAAGCCCGGCAACCTCGGCACCATCCTCAGGAGCGCGGACGCCGCCGGATGCGACGCGGTGATTGTCTGCGATCCTGTCACCGACCTTTTCAATCCCAACG
>CAZGOX010000066.1:0-11331 GCA_964527955.1 uncultured Opitutaceae bacterium
CCGCCACCGGGCCCGCGCCGGCAGGAGCGTCGGCCGGAGCCAGCGTCACCACGCCGCCGGGAGCCCTGGTCAGGCAGGCCCTCAGGATCGCCGCGATCTCTTCACTTGGGTACAGGGCGACGGCGGGCCGGAAGGTTCCTGTCTGGTACCCGCCGAGCAGCTGCGGAAACAGCCGGGCCACGGCCTGCTTGCGGCTTCCCGGGAGAAGAAGAACCGGCCCCGCCTGATCGAAGCGGACCGGCGGCCTGTAGTCGGGGCTCATGAAGGGGTGGCCGACGAACCTGACTTCCAGCTTTGTGTCGGCATACGCCTTCGGCTCGAAGGGAAAGATGACCGCGAGCGACTCGACATTGCGTGCCATCTTGAAGCGGCGCCCGGCGCGCGAGGCCCAGATCTGGGGGCTTATGTAATAGAGGGTCTGCATCCTGCCGCCCCCCTTCCGGCTGATGCCCCGGGTCCTCAGGGCGTCCGCAAGGGCGAGGTTGAAGCCGCCGTAGTCGACAAAACAAATCGCCCGCGGCCCGTGCTCGCGCAGCCAGCGAAGGGTCTCCAGGAACAGGGGCTTGAAGAACGACTGGTAGTTCCTGATCGCCTCGAAGTACCCGATGGCCGAGGTCCTGGTCAGGTCGAGCAGCAGCTGCGCACCCGCAGCCGCGAGCTTGGGCCCGCCGAGCGCGCAGACCCGCAGTCCGGGCTCCCGGGCAAGCAGGCCCCCGACAAGCCGTGCCGCGTGCTCATCCCCGGAGTGTTCGCCCGCCAGCACAAACAAGTCCACGCGGCCGTCCAGCGGCGGTGCGAAGCGGAACGGGAGGGCGGGTGCGGCCATGGCTCCTTGCCTACCTCTTCCTGCCCCGGACCTGGTCCGTGATCGCAATCGCTACGGCCAGCGCGGACTTGCCGAGGGCGGCCCCGACCTTCGGCTGCCGCGCCGCGGCCACGCTCTCCACAAAATGGGCCAGCTCGAGGGCGAGCGGCTCTCCCTTCTCGATGGGGATCTCGTGCACCGGGATCGAGCTCGCATCGCCGGGCTTTGCGAGACCGATCTTCATCTTGAGCCCGAAGGCGATCATGTCGCTCTTGCGCACGAGGTGCCCGGCCTGGTTCATGAAATCGAGGGAGAGGTACGCATTCTCCTGGAAGATCCGGATCTCGCGCGCCTTCTTCAGGCTCATCCGGCTGGCGCTGAGGTTGGCAACGCAGCCCCCCTCGAACTCGATCCGCGCATTGGCTATGTCCTCGGTGCGCGAAAGGACGCTGATCCCGACGCTGTCGATCCGCGCGATCGGGGCCTTGACCAGCGCAAGGACGATCCCGATGTCGTGGATCATGAGGTCGAGGACGACGCCGACCTCGGTGCCCCGGATCTGGTAGGGGGCGAGCCGCTCCGCCGTGATGTACCGGGGCCTGTCCGCCTCCTTTTCCAGGAAGGCCATGACCGGGTTGAAATGCTCGACGTGGCCCACCTGGACGATCCTGCCGCGGGCCTCGGCGGCTGCCAGCACGCGCTCCGCCTCCTCTAGCGAGGCGCAGATCGGCTTCTCGATGAGGAGGTGGCAGCCCTGTTCCAGCAGCGGCAGGGCGACCTCCTCATGCCGGTCGGTCGGCACCACCACCGACACCGCATCGCAGGCGGTGCCGAGCTCGCGGAGCGATGCGAAGCTGCGGCAGCCGTGCCGGGCGCTCACCTCCGCGGCGCGGGCGCTGTCGGCGTCGTAGACTCCGGCAAAGTCCACGCCGGGCATCCCCGCATAGATCCTCGCATGATGCTGGCCGAGCGATCCGACGCCGGCCACGCCACACCGCACTTTCTCCTTTCCTGCGAACAGTGTTTTCACGTTGTAAGGGGTCTTAGGAGGCCATCTTGCAGCAGGTACTGACGGCCGGTCCTGGCGGCGTGGGCTGCGTTGTGGGTCACGAGGACGAGCGCCGTCTGCGTTTCGCCGCAGAGGCCGAGCAGCAGGTCGATGACCGCTCCGCCCGTGCGCTCATCGAGGTTCCCGGTGGGTTCGTCCGCCAGGATCAGACGCGGCCGGTTCATGAGAGCGCGCGCCACCCCCACCCTCTGCCTCTCGCCGCCGGAAAGCTGGGAGGGCAGGTGCCGGCTCCTCTCGGCAAGCCCCACCCGGGAGAGCAGGGCATCGGCGCGGGCCCGCGCGCCGGCATCGACCCGGCCCAGCATTCGGGCCGCCATGAGAACGTTGGCCCGCGCGTCGAGCTCGGGAATGAGGTAAAACGCCTGGAAGACCATCCCAAGGAAAGCCGCCCTTCGACGCGGCCCCGTGTCCGCCGATCCGCACCAGGCGAGAGTCCCGGCGTCGGCCACGTCAAGCCCGGCGACAAGGTTGAGGAGCGTCGACTTGCCCGAGCCGGATTCCCCGCGGACGCTTATGCTTTCCCCGGCTGCGATGTCGAGGTCGACCCCGCCCAGGACCCCGATCCGGCGGTCGCCGCTCAGGTAGCTCTTGCGCAGCCCGCGCACGTTGAGGACAAGCTCACTCACTGCGCAGGGCCTCCACGGGCTTCAGGCGCGCGGCGCGCCAGGCCGGCAGCATCCCGGCGAGGGTTGAGATCGATACCGTCAGGAAGACGATCACGGCGACATCCCCGGCCGAAGTATGGGCGGGAAGCTCGCTGAACTGGTAGAACCTTTCGAGGACCTCCTGCCTCTGGGTGATCCGCGCAAGGCCGAGCACCACGTCGTTGCGCACCGAGAGCGCCCCGAAGCCCAAGGCCAGGCCGAAGAGCGTACCGAGAACGCCGATGAAGAGGCCCTGGGCGCAAAAGCAGGCGGCCACTTGGAGCGGGCGGCCGCCCAGGGCGCTTAGGAGGCCGATCTCCCTTGTTTTCCTCACCACCGAGATCAGGAGCGAGCTGGTCACCGAGAACGCGGCAACGATGACGATGAAAAGCAGGAGGAAGAAGATCATGTTCTTCTCCAGGCCCAGCACCCAGAGAAAGTCTGAGAAACTGTCCATCCAGGAGAACGCCCGGACGCCGACCGGCAGGACCGCGTTGAGGCGGGCCGCGCCGTCGTCCTCGTTCACGCCGGGGTTCAGGCGGACGTCGATCCCGTGGACGTCGGGCCCAAGTCCGTACAGGTCCTGGGCGAGCCGGAGCGTGCAGTAGACCGTGCTCTTGTCCAGCTGCTGGTGCCCGATCTCGAGGATGCCGGCTACCCGGACCTCCCTGGGAAGGAAAACCTCGTCGTTCTTCAGCTTCTCGATGAGAAGCGGCGAGTAGATCTCGATCTTGTCGCCGACCGTGGCCCCGACCATCCGGGCAACCTCCGAGCCGAGTATGACAGAGTCGTCGTCAAGGTCGCTGAACGAGCCCGCGACAACGTAGCTCGCAAGCTGCGTCACCTTGCCGACCGTGGGGAGATCCAGCCCCCGGACCAGCGGAAAGGCGGGCTTGCCGTTGAATTCGATCATGACCGCCCCTCCCGCATACGGGGTTGCCGCCGCGACTCCGGGAACGGCGTCGATCTGGCGGACGAGAGCCGGATAATCCCCGATGAAGCCCTGGGCCTTGACCTGGACCTCCCCCTCGGTCTCCACGATCATCTGGCGGATCTTGAACTCAAAGCCGCCCATCACGCTCATCACCACGATGAGGAGGGCGACCCCCAGCGCCACGCCCAGGACCGAGATGGCGGTGAAGAAGGGGAAGCGTCGCCCGCTCGGAAAGAGCTGCTTGATAGCAAGGTAGAGCGGCCAGGGCATGGGGGTGTCTCCCATCAGACCAGCAGGGCCGCAGGTGTTCCGCAAGCTTGGGGGAAACCGATGGCGGGCGATTCGACTGAAATTGGGTAGGGGTGCCCCTCGTAGGTCAGCGAGCTTGCTCGCGCCCCGGGAAGGCGCGAGCAAGCTCGCTGACCTACAAAGAACAGGCGTATCTTAGCATTGTTTCCTATTGAGAGTTTGCGTCCCCTGCATAGGGTCCAGTCCAAGCATGCACCTGCTTCGCAAACCCTCCTGGCTCCGCGCAAAGCTTCCGGCGGGGCCGGGCTATTCGGCCGTCCGCCGGCTGGTGGACGACGAAAAGCTCCACACCGTCTGCCAGAGCGCCCAGTGCCCCAACCTGGGCGAGTGCTGGTCCCGGGGGACGGCGACCCTGATGATCCTTGGGAACATCTGCACGCGCTCCTGCAATTTTTGTGCGATTGAGACCGGGCGCCCCACCGAGCTTGACCTTGGGGAGCCCGCCCGGGTGGCCGAGGCGGTCGCCCGGATGAACCTCAGGCATTGCGTGCTGACGAGTGTCGCCAGGGATGAGCTGGCGGACGGCGGAGCAAGCGTGTGGGCGGCGACGGTGCGCGCCGTGCGCCACCGCAATCCCGCAACCGCCATCGAGGTGCTTGTGCCCGACTTCAAGGGGAAGACGGCTGACGTGGACACCGTCCTCGATGCGAGGCCGGACATCTTCAACCACAACGTCGAGACCGTGGAGCGGCTCCAGAAGCCGGTGCGCGTCCAGGCGAGGTATGATCGATCCCGCAGCGTCCTGCGGCACGCAAAGGGCCGCGGCTTCACCATCAAGACCGGCATCATGCTCGGCCTCGGGGAGCGCGAGGAGGAGGTGGCGCAGACGCTGCGCGACCTCGCCTCCGACCGCGTGGACATCCTCACGATCGGGCAGTACCTTCAGCCGACGCAGAAACACCTGCCGGTCGACCGCTGGGTCGACCCGGAGGAGTTCCTCCGCTGGAAGGAATTCGGGCTCGCAGCCGGGTTCGGGGTGGTGGAGAGCGGACCCCTGGTCCGCTCAAGCTACCACGCCGACGAACAGTCGAAAAAATACACCGGCGAGGGACATTTGAATGCCATGAACGCCCTCGCCGGCGCCTGACGTCAGCCTATCAGATTCTGCCACTGACGGTCCTTGGCCTGGCCCGCGGCCTTGAGGGCGCCGCGCGCCACATAGTCCTTGTAGTTCTCGCCGAGGACCTGGACGCGGACGTTCTCGAAGCCCTCCTCGAGGAGCCTTGTCTGAAGGGCCACTCCGAAGCCCTTGATCAGGCTGCCGCCTCCCGTGACGATCACGTTCTGGAGCAACTCCCCGACGCTCTCCGGGTCGGCCCGGGTGATCAGTTCACGGGTCATGTTGAAGACCCGCTGTAGAAGGATGTCGCATGCGGTGCCGATCTGCGCGGTCACGTCGAGGTGCCGGATCTTCCCGCCGACCATGACGCTCGCGACGGCCGGCGTCGCGGCGTCCTCGGCGAGGACGTAGGAATGCCTCTCCTTGATCTCGCGGACCCGGGCCAGCGTGAGGCCGCAATCGGGATAGGCGGCCAGCACCCGGTCAAGGATGATCTGGTCGACCGCGTCGCCGGCGAACGGCTCGCTCAGCTGCTCGTCGATCGTGGGATAGTGGCCCTGGACCAGACAGACGTCGGTCGAGCCGGCGCCGATGTCGATGTAGAGCGAATTGAGCACGGGGTCGCGGTAGTCGGGGTAGTTGAGCCTCGACTCGTCGCGATAGCCCAGCGCCGCGAGGAAGGGCTCCGGGACGAAGATCACCTTGGTGAAGACCCCCTGGACTGCGGCGCGCGCGGATTCGCGGGCGGCAAGGTCGGAGCTTGCGGGCATGCCGATCACGGCGCGCACCTCGCGGCTCCCGGCCGGCAGGCGGCTGCGCAGGTGCAGGGCGAAGAGCTTCGCCGCCGCAAGGTCATGGATCACGCCGCCGCGGAGCGGGCGCACGGGCGTCACGTTCAGCTTGTACTTGAGGGCGGCGGTGCCGATCAGCACCTTGGCGTCTCCCGGGATGATCCCGGCAAGAACGTCCTCGGAAACGTAGCCGACGACGGTTGGAATCTGTTCCTTCAGGGTGGTTTCATCGCTGCCCAGCGGGGCGGCCATGAGGCATGAGGTGTTCGTTCCCAGGTCGAGTCCGACCAGGAGCGTTTCCGCTTCGGTCTTCGAGGTGGGAGGTGTCGTCTGCGCGGGTGTCTTGAGGACGGCGGTTTTCACTTTTCGTTGGTGGCTGACTTTCGTTTCGTTTCTGGGTGGGTGCCTGGGACTCACGCGCTCAAGGCGATCTGGCGTGTGGATTCCCCGGCAAAAAGCGGTGCGGGAGGGATGACGGCGGTCCGAACGGGAAGGATGGACTCCCCGAAGTCCGCGAGTTCGGCCTCGGCGAGCGCGTCGAGCATCTCGGGCACGTCGTCGAGGGGTATGCGACGGCGCAGATGAATGCCCGCGGGCCTGGGCTTTCGCGCCGCGGAATCCGCGGAATGTACGGCCAGCGCAGCGGCCCCCCGAGGACCGGCAAGCCGGCTGCAAACCTCCTGGACAATCAGGCGGCGGTGGATGAATCCGTGCTCGACGGACTCCTGGACCCGCGCGAAAAGCGAGCGAAGTTCCTGCTGGCAGCGGTCCGCGGAGTGCCCGCATCGCCTCGACCAAGCCTGGATCAAGGGCGGCAGACGGTCGCGCAGGAGTGGGGTCACCGCATCCTCATTGCCTTCCCGCCTCAGGATGCACACCTCGAAGGTCCACCGGACGATCTCATTCCAAAGGAATTTCGGATCGGCTGTAGTGGCGTTCATGGCTGCTGGCCTGGCCTGTGGTGATGACATGCTGGGTCTCGCAGGCTCCAAGCATCGGGCATGCCACTAGCCTAACATGCTATACGCCCGTTTGTTACAATTTTCCTTTCGCCCTTGCCACGAAACCCGAACGAATGCGCGGCAGAAAATGCCCTGCCTATTCCCCGGGATGGTGGCCCGTGAAATACAGATTGGCCGAGGCGGAAAGGGGCTTCCCAGTCGAGACGGGCGTGAACTCCGCAGTTATGGCAAAGGGACCGGGGCCGGTTGGCATGAATGAGAATTCCCATCGGCCGGGATGGAAGGGGTCAGGTTGTACCTTTTGACCTGCCGCCAGGGGCAGGTCAAAAGGTACAACCTGACCCCCTATCGTGAGCTTGATCCAACGCCCCTCCACGAGTTGCAAGTCCTCGGGTGCAACCGGCCGGCCGCTTACCGTCGCCAGGTCAAAGGCGACCATCGCCTGCGCCCCCGCCGCAACCGTCGCTGCGGGCGAAAAACTCATGGTCACCGGCAGGCTGCCGGTCGAGACAGGCAACGGTGCCGGGTTCAGGGGATTGCAAAGTTCGAGGACCGTTGCGTCGTCGGCGAGAAAATCCATGTGGGTCAGCCTCCCTCCCCTGGGGAGGAGGCGGTACGCGCCGAGCACCGCCAGCGCCGCCAGTGTAATGGCCGCGCTCGAGCGCCACGGGTGCAGTCCTGAATCGGTCATTGCCTGTGCATCCTCGCCACAAAGTCCTTCGGATCCCAGGTGCTGCCGTCGGCGCGCCAGACGATCCTTCCCTTTTCGTCGATCAACAGGGTCGAGAGGGTATGAATCAGGACGTCGCCCTGGAACTGCGCGCTCACCCCGAATTGGGTGAGCAAGTCGCGGATCGCCCCGTCAGGTCCGGTCAGGAAACTGAAGTTCCCGGTGTCGATCCCCCGGATGTCGGCGTACTCGCGCAGCACCCCGGGCGTGTCGTAGGCGCCGTCCATCGTGATGGTGACAAACTGGATGTTCCTGATCCCGGCCTCGCCCGCCATCCGCTGGGCGGCCATCATCTTGGCGGTCGATGCCGGGCACATGGTCGCGATGGGGCACCGGGTGTAGATGAAGTTCAGCATCACCTGCTGCCCGCGGAACTGCCCGCTCTGGACCACCCGCCCATCCTGGTTGTAGAGCGCGAATTCCGGGACATTCTCCCCAATCTCCCGGTAGGCCGCCCCTCCCCGCTCGTGCGTGTCCTGCCGAAGCATGATGGCCCCGGCGGCGACCGCATCCGCGGCCTGCCGGTCGTCGGGCCAGATCTTCTCGAGGCGGGCTGCACCTGCGGCGTCGATCACCAGGTCCGCCCGGATCCGCTCCTTGGGGCTGGCAACCGCGGCGTCGCCCGCGGACACCGGGAATTCCATGACCATGGCGGGCATGAACCCGGGTATGGCCTCATGGCTCACCGTCAGCAGCTTGTGCTCCCGGTCGACCGCGACCACCTCGCCTTTGAGCGGGTAGTGCTTTTCGTCATCCTTGTCCGCGGCCGGCCTCGCGCAGCCGAGCGCAAGCGCGAGGCCGATCAGGGCCAGGAGGGCCCCCGGGGACCATGCCCCTTGGCGGGCATTTCGATAGGTGCTGATTCCCACGGGAACACCAATTCCCGGACTGCGGGGTTTGTCAAAGGGTTTGCCGTGGACGGCAAGGAGCCTTCTGCTGTCCCTCCGCAATCGCCATGGCATCCCGATCCGTTTTCACCCGCACCACCGCGCCCAAGCCGGCGCTGGCCTTCTTCTCGGCCTTGGGAGCCGCATGGGTCTTTGTCCTGGTGGCCCTGGGCGCGTTTACGACCAGCATCAATGCCGGGATGGCCTTCCCGGACTGGCCCCTCTCCAACGGGTCCTTGAACCCTCAGGGCTGGCTGAGCGACGTCTCCATGTTTGCCGAGCACTCGCACCGGCTGAGTGCGGGCCTGATGAGCACCATCACGATCGTCCTCGCGCTGTGGATCTGGTGCGCCGAAGGGCGGGCGTGGCTCCGCCAGCTGGCCGCCTACGCGGTCGCCCTGGTCCTGCTCCAGGCGCTTGTCGGCGGCCTTCGGGTCCTGCTGGAAAGCCACCAGGTTGTCATGATCGACACCAGCGTGGGGCGCCTCTTCGCCATGCTCCATGCCTGCCTGGCCCAGGTCTTTGTCTGCTGCATGATCGCGATTGCGATCGCGTCCTCCAGGAGCTGGATCCTCCAGCCCCGTCCGGTGGGGGCCCCCGTCCGGAGGGCGGGGCTCTGGTGCTGCTGGCTGCTCCTCGCCCAGCTGGGCATAGCGGCGGTCGTGCGCCACAGCTTTGCGGGGCTTGCGATACCGACTTTTCCCTACTCGACGGCCGCCGGCGGGCTCCTGCCGGCCGTCTGGAGCTTCAAGGTGGGGATCGCCTTTGCGCACCGGGTCATGGCGGTCATCGTCGCCGCGGGGCTCGTCTGGTTTGTGACGAGGATCTGGCGCGACAAGGCGGCCACCCTCGGCATGCGCACGGCGGGCTCGGCCCTTCTCAGCCTGCTGGGGCTTCAGATCCTCCTCGGCGCCACGGTCATCTGGACCCATCGGGATGCGATGTTCACCACGAGCCATGTCCTGGTCGGAGTCGCCACGCTCGCGACCTCGTTCTGGCTTACCTGGCTCGCGCATCGCGACGCCATCGAGGCCCGCTGACGCGATGCCCCTGCCAAACGCCGGACCCGCGAAGGTCTCCGATTACCTGGAGCTCACGAAGCCGAGGCTGAGCCTCCTTTCGGTGCTGACGGCCCTAGTGGGTTATCTGTCCGCCAGGCCGCCCTGGGTTCCGCTCGAGCTTTTCAGCGTGATCGCCGGGACCTCGCTCGCGGCGGGGGGGGTGGCCGCGCTCAACCAATGGCTCGAACAGGACACCGACGCCCGGATGAAGAGGACGCGGGACAGGCCGATACCCACCGGCAAGGTCGCCACCGGCTCCGCGTTTGTGCTCGGGGCCGGCATGTGCGTGGCCTCGCTCGCGTTGATGTTTGCCGAGACGAATGGGCTGGCCGCCCTCTTCACCCTGCTGACGATCTCCGCCTACCTGGGCTGGTACACGCCGGCCAAGCGGTGGTCGCGCTGGAGCACCGAGATAGGCGCCGTCGCCGGGGCCTTTCCGCCGCTCATCGGATGGTCGGCCGGCGCGGGCGGCGTGACGGCCCTTGGTTGGATCCTATTCGGGATTCTCTTTTTCTGGCAGCTACCCCACTTCCTCGCGATCTCATGGATCTACAGGCATGACTACTCGGCCGTGAACTTTCCCATCCTTCCGGTCCGCGATGCCTCGGGTCGCAGGGTTGCCTTCTGGGCCTTTGTCAACACGGGGCTCCTCGTCGTCGTGAGCCTCCTGCCGCTGCCGCTCCACCTGGCCACGGCCTGGTACGGCGCCGTGGCCGCGGTCGCCGGTGTCGCGATGCTCCTGCGGGCGCGCGGATTCCGTTCGGTCGCAAACCGGGACGCCGCGGCGCGCGGCCTCTTCCGCGCATCCCTGGTGTACCTGCCGCTCGTCCTCGGGGCGCTGCTCGCGGACCGGATCGCCCACTTCTGACCCATGAGCCCCGCAGCCTCCATCCAGGAAGAGCCCGCCAGGACGCCAATCACGGTGGTGGCCGCCATCATCGCGATCAGCGCCGCAGCCAGCCTTTTCCTGTGCTGGCTCGTATTCGTGCACCCTCCGTCGGACGCCGCGGGCACCCACCTGGCGTTCCTGCCCGCTGTGAACGCGGCGCTGAACGCCCTGTCGGCCGCGGCGCTCATCGTCGGCTACGTGCACGTGCGGGCGATGAGGATCGCCCGGCACCGTGCGGCGATGTTCACGGCGTTTGTCTTTTCAACGGCCTTCCTCGCCTCGTACGTCACCAACCACGCCCTGCACGGTGACACATTGTTCCACGGCCAGGGATTTGTCCGGCCGTTCTACTTCGCGCTTCTCATTTCACACATCGCCCTCTCGGTGCTCGCCCTTCCGCTGGTGCTCATCACCTTTTTCTTCTCGCTGACCGGCCGCTTTCCGGCCCATCGACGCATTGCCCGGTTCACATTCCCGATCTGGCTCTACGTGTCCGCCACCGGGGTCGTGGTGTACGGGATGCTGGCGGCCTACCGGTAGGCGGTGGCCTTTCCCGAGTGGCGCGCCCACTGGAAGAATCCGGCGCCAAGGGACCCCAGGAAGACCAGGGAGCTGACGAGACCGAGCAGCACCCCGGCCAGGCGCTGGTCCTCGATCGGGGAGAGCCCCGCAATCAGGCGCGGCGCATACCGATAGGTCGGGTAGATGGCCTGGTCCGCCATGAAGACATAGGAGAAGAGCGCGGTGAAGGCAACCTGTGCGCAGGTGAGGTACAGCGCCTTGACCGCAGGGCCCGCCGGCGGAAAGGCGCGCGAAGGGCTGATCAGCGGCCACCAGAACAACAATCCGGCGGCAACCGTCGTCCCCATGTGCGCGGCCTGCATCGGGGCGCTCTGGAGCGCGCTTTCGAAGAGCCTCGGAAGGTGCCACGCCGCCGTGCCCAGGATGAAGGCCGCCCCGCAGGAAAGCGGGTTCAGGATCAGGCCCGCAGGGCGCCTGAGGAAGCGACGATCCAGCGCGTCATCGACAAGCCAGCCCGGCAGGCCAAGCAGCAGGAGGGCGGCAACCGGATAGAGCAGGAGCAGCTCCTGCGTCACGTGCGCGCTGAACAGAAACACCGTGCCGGCATGGTCCAGCGGCGAGCCGAGGGCGAGGTACGCGACGGCGAGCGCCGAGTAAAAGCAGGCGGC
>CAZGOX010000067.1:0-11236 GCA_964527955.1 uncultured Opitutaceae bacterium
CTGCCGGAATTCCCGGACCCAGCGAACGAGCAGCGGGGACGGCGGCAGGTCGAAGCGGATGGTTCCGGTCCTTCCCTGCCAAAGCGCCTTGGGGCGGGCCTCCCCGGGTCCCCCCGCGGGAGCCGTGACCTTGGCGATGACCAGGAAGAACGGCTCCGCCGTCTGGATTCCCCGCGGGTCGTCCAGTTGCACGCGCACGGGGCCCTTTGCGCTCCAACCGAGGGCCGCGCTCGGGAGCGTGTCCTGGCGGCCAGGGACAACCTGCCATCCCGTGATCGGCAGCGCCTCGCCGGACGTGCCCGGAAACCGGATCTCGCCCCCGCGAATTCCGCCCGAGAAAAGCTCGCCTGCGTAGCTCTGCGGCACGACCGCGAGAAACTCCCATTCCGGTCCCCTGCCGACGACTTCGCCGACCAACCCGCCGCGGGCCAGCCATGTGCCGGCGAGGTTCTCCTCGCCGCGGGGGCTCCAGGTTCCACCCTCCGGCGACCGAACGGAAAGGGCGTCACGGTCCTCGATCAGTTCGGCCAAGTCCGCCTCCGAAGCCTCCCGCCTCAGCCTCATGGGCTCGATCCCCGCGGGCAGGCTCGTGAGCATCTGGCGCTCCCGGGCAAGGCATTCCTCGACGTCGGCCCGGGCGGCCGCGATCTTCAGGTCGAGCTCCGGGTTCTCAAGGCGGGCCACCTCCCCATCCTTGCGGACCTGCTCGGCCCCCCGGACGTCCAGCGCGCTCACCCAGCCGTCCACTCGTGTATGGACCTCGGCGGACCCGGCTGCCCGGGCCGTCCCGGGGGCCCGGAAATGATGGGGAAGCGGAATCGCCCCGAAGAGGACCGCGACAAGGGCGGCCGCGCATCCGGTGACCAGCCAGGCCCGCTTGCGGACGCGGAGAAGGCGCGGGGCGCGCATCAGGTAGGTGGCGGCGCCCACGACGGGAAGGACGAAGGACCCGACGAAAGTCACGGCTCCCGCCAGAAGCCCTATCCCGAAATAGCGGTCGGCCACCAGGAGGATGATGACCACCGTCACGAACATCCGGTAGGACCAGCTCGCCACCCCGTAGACGGCGAGCCAGAACCCCTCGGTGGTCGACCGCGCGGGATTCTCCGCCGTCTTGAGCCCAAAGGCATGCCGTTCCACCAGGTAGGACCATTCCCTGGCCGAGCGGGGCTGCAGGTTCGGGGAGTCCGTCAGGTCCGCCAGCACGTAGTACCCGTCGAAGCGCAGCAGCGGGTTCAGGTTGAAGACCAGCGTCGAGACCGAGGCGACGACCATGACATTGTAGGCAAGGCTGTTGGCCACGCCCGGGCCGGTGTTGGCCCAGAGGAGCGCGCACAGCGACGCGAGGAAGAGCTCGGGGATCATCCCCGAAAGGCCGACCATGACGCGCTTCCAGCGCTCTCGGAAGGCCCAGGCCGCGGTCGCGTCCACATAAGGGATCGGCGTGAACACGAGCAGCGTGACGCCCATCGCGTGCACCTCGCCCCCGAACTTCTTCACCGCGGTCGCGTGCCCGAACTCGTGGACAAGCTTGGCCAGGGTGAATCCCGCGTACAGGAGCAGCAGGTTGCCGGGCTCGAGCACGGACTGGCCCTGGTTGCGGGCAAGGTCCCAGTGCGAGAACACCGCCGCCAGCCCCGCGGCGACCACGACCAGCCACACCACCCCCATCGTCCGGGTGCAGAGGCGCCCCAGGACCGGCCACGCGCGGTTCAGGAAATTCTCCGGGTCGAACACGCGTATCCGAAGAAAGAATATCCCAAAGACCTGCGACTTGATTTCCTGCCGGAGCCGGCGCTGGTGGCGCTCAAACAGCCGGGCGGTGTCCGGGGCGATGTCCGAGACGATCAGGTTGGCCTGATAAAGCTGGGACAGCATCGAGACGATCTCGCCCTGGCCCGGCGCCCGGTCGGGATCGCGGTCGAGGCACAGGAGCCACAGCTGCTCGATGGTCCGGGTCCCGTCGAGGCGGGCGATGAAGGCGTAGGCCTCAGGCCGGAAGCGGTAGAACTGGTTGGTGAACGCGTCCTGGGCCACGTACCAGGTGTCGCCCCGGAAGGACTGCCTGCGGATGCGCACGGAGGGCCGCAGCCTCAGGCGCTGCGACGCGACCCGGTGCCATGACTCGCTGAACAGGGCGCGGTCCTGGGTCATCGCGGTCTCACCACCAAAGCTTCAGGCGAAGGAAATCGACGAGCCGGTGGGTCGCGATCCACCACAGGCTCCGCCACCCCGCATCGACCTTGGCGATCCCGCTCATGCCCGGCCGGAACCAGGGCGCCGTCGTGTCGAGCCGTCCGCGCAGCGTGAAGGCGTTACCGTCCGGATCGACCGAGGCCATGGGCTCAACCCGCACGATCGTGACGGGAAAGGTGTCCTCGGGCCGGCTGGCGAACGCAGCCTCGGCCTTGCGGCTGCGGGCGACCAGGTCGATGTCCTTCTCGGGGACCCTCATCTCGACATACAGGTCCTTCAGCTGGGAAAACTTCATGAGGACATCCCCCGTCTTGAGGGGTGCGCCGATCCTCTCCCGCAGGTCCCCCTCGACCACCACGCCGTCGAACGGCGCCCGCATCTCCGCCCGCGACAGGCGATAGCGCACGAGGTCGAGATGGGCCTGCGCCTGGGCCCGCATGGCCAGGGCGACACGCATGTCGGAGAGCTGGCGGTCCGCCTCGGCCTTCTCGGCCTCGCTTGCATAGCGCTGCTCCTCGGCCACGGCCGATGCCTCCTCGACCTGGAGCTCGGCGGTCGCCATCCGGACCAGCAGTCCGCCCCTCGGGACCAGGTCGCCCGGGCGGGCGGCAACGGCCGCGAGGTAGCCGTCGAACGGAGCGGGCACGTATTGAAGGGCGTCCGGGCGCAGGATGAACGTCGCATCCACCCTGTAGGGAAGGGGAACCAGCGTGGCGAAGGCCAGCAGCAGGCAGCCGGCGAGCGCGCCGACCTTGACCCATGTGTGCTTCGGCCCGAGGAACCCCGCGCACCACACCCTGAAACCCGCGGCCCAGCGGGCGCCGAACCAGCGGTCGAGCTTGTGCAGGTCGTCGAGGCGGCGCGCAACCTGGTCGCACACGACGCGCAGCGCCAGCGCATCGGCCTCGCCGAAGGGCGGCGACGTGCGCTCAAGGAGAAGCGCTCCTACGGGCTGGCCATCGATGCGGATCGGGGAGGACAGCAGCGAGGGGACGCGCTCGAGGTCCGCATAGGCGGCGTGGTCCCGCGTGATCACCGTGCTCTCCTGCGGGGCGGGCCAGAGGATCTCCTCGTCCTGGTCCCGGGCCTCCTCCATCGCGGCCTCGAGGCGCTGCACGATCGCCATTCTCTTCTCGAAATGGTCCGTGCCGCTGATGGCCACGACCCTGATGTACGGGCCTTCCGTCCAGCCGAGCGACGCCCGGGAACAGTGGAAACGCGCGGCAAGCTCGTTCACCAGCGCCATGGCCACGCTCAGGAAACGGGTCTGGGCATTGGTCGCCGCAAGCACCTCGAGCGCCTGCGCGTAGTTCTCCACCTCGCGCTTCGTCCTGTTTAGAAGCTGCTGGCGCTGGTACAGAAAAGGCGTGTCCGCGGCGAGCCGCAGGACGTTCCCGGCCGCGATCACATCATCGGTGCCGGTGCGCGGCAGCGCGACCGCGAGCACGCTTGCCTGCGCCCCCTCGCCGAGCGCAAGTCCGGCCAGGAGCAGCGCAGGCGCGGCCTGGCCCGTCGGCCCGGTGGCGATGCCGTCGTCGATTGCCCGTCGGGCCAGCGCCTCGAAGGCCGGTCCCGCCACGGGGAGGGGAAAGTCGCGGGTGTTCGGCCAACCCGCCACGATGCGCCACGCCCCGTCGACCTTGACCACGATGGAGGTTGCCTCCGCCTGGACCAGCTCGGCGCAGGTTTGCGCGAACAGGGGCCAGAAATCCCTCGGGGGGCCTTCAAAGAGGCGGCAGGATTCGAGCCTTGCGACTGCCTCGCCGGAGCCAAAGGAAGATGCGGACTTCATGGGGGACGGAAACTTTCGCGATCCTGCTTTACACTTCAATGCCAAACCCCTTGGGTGCGGCTGCTACCAGCTTCGAAAAAATGAATATCACTCTACCTCGGGCATGCATTGCACTTCGCCGCATTGCAGCCTTTTCCGGCCTGTTGTGCCTGGCCGTTGCGCTCGGCGGCTGTGGAGGGGGCGGAGGGGGCGGCGGCGGCACGACGCCCGTCGTCCCTCCGACAAACTGGGCGCCCCTGTCCCTGAACGGCCACTCGCTGACGTTCACCGATCCCGATCAGTCCCAGTTCACGACCAAGTACGTATTCTCCTCCGGCACGTATGCTTCGCCCTCGGGCGACAGCGGCACGTACACCTACAGCCAGACGGCCGGCGTCCTGAACAAGGGCACGCTGAACCTCATCTCGTCGTTCTCGCCGGCCCAGACGTATTATCTCACCTACTCGTCGGCGTCGGGCGGCACGTATGTGAACCAGCTGAACGAGACGAGCACCTTCAGCATGCAATGATCCCGGCGCGCGCAAGCCGCCATCGAGGCCAAGGGTGTCGGGACGAAGCGGACACCGGGGCGGCTTGGGGCTTGCTGGCGGCGGTTGCGGTTGTGGCGCTGGCCGGATCAGGCACGGGATGCGCCTCGTCCGGAGAGGAACTTGCCCGCGAGCAGGCCCGCCAGCAATCCGCATGGAGCGCCCTCGTTGCGCCCGCCCGGCGGGACGCCACACGGACCTTCTCGTGGGATGCCGCGTTGGAGCAGATGCGCGGGCACAACACCAAGGTGCGCGCGGCGGACCTCGACGTCTCCCGGGCCACGGAAGCCGTGGAACAGGTCAAACGATCGCTGATTCCCACCGCAAACTTCGAGGCGGGATACGAGCGGCTCTTCACGAGCGGATCCAACATTTCGTTCGAGCCGTTCACCTTCGCCGGAACGCTGTTTTTCGACGTGCCGGGACTTTTCAATTACCGCGTCCGATACGAGGCCGCGGCCCTGACGCTGACCCACGCCCGGCTCGTCCGCGAGACCGTCTGGCGCGGGCAGGTGATCGCCCTGTACCGCGCGGTGGAGGAAGGAAGGGAACTCCAGGAACGGGCCGCGAGGCTTGAGCGAACCGGATCCGCGCTGGACGCGCTGGCAGCCTCGGCCCCCAACGCGACCGCAGGGGAGCGCGGGGACCTGGCCGAGGCGGCCAAGGAGTTGTCCAAGCGCCGGGCCGAGTGGCTTGCGCGTGCCGGGGAGGTCCTGGGGCTCCAGGGAGCCCGAATCGAGTTTTCCGGCGCTGGGTTTCCTCCCCTTCCCTACGGCGACCCGGATGGGCGCCCAAAGGCCGAGCAACTCGCCCACCTTCCCCTGAGGCTGGCTGCGCTCGATCTCCTCGCGCTCCGGGCAAGGCAGCTCGGCATCACGCTCCAGCAATGGCCGGAGATCGACGCCAGCGTCAGCAGTCCCACACTCTATGAATCCGGCCCCGGACAGGGCAGCACCTGGTCCCCGCGCCAGCTGTTCGCGGGAGTCGACGCCCTCTGGACCCTGGACACGCAGGGACGCCACGCGAGCGACAAGCGCCTTCTCGCGGGCGAAGCCTCCTACCGGCGCGAAGTGCTGGAGCAGGAGGCTGCGGCGAGTGCCTCCAGGCTCCGCGCCGCCTTGGACGGGCTCGCCCGGACCGACCGGAAGCTCGAGATCGTGGAGCAATCCCTGTCTTCGGCCGGAGCCTCCTTTCGTCCCGAGCTGTTGGACGCGAGGAAGTCCCTCCTGGCCGAGCGGCTCGACTGGCGGCTGACAATCTGGTTCTTTGACGACACCCAATGGCCGCACGTGTCCACATGACCCGCAGCCGCCGCTTTGCCCGCCGCGGGTTGCTTCTCACGGCCGCTTCCGCCGCCGCCCTTGCGGCGGCGCTGTCGTGCGGGTGCCGCCAGTCCGATGTCGCCCAGCCCCCCTCCGCCAGGGCCTGGGATTGGGAGGCGTACCCAGTGGCCTCGCAGCTGCTCGTGGCACAGCTTCCCGGGTCCGTTGTCGCCGTCCGCGCGGAAACCATCCGGGCCCCTGCCGCCGGAATGCTCCGGCTATTGCCTCCTGCGACCAAATCCGGGCCCCTGGCTGAGGGGACCGCCTGGGCCACGCTCGAACCCGGGCAGGATCCCGACGAAGCCCGGGAGTTGGCCCAGGCGCGCCAGGAGCTGGAGGAGCGTCGGGCCCGGTACCGCGCCTTCGACCGGCCGGCCGCGCTGGAGAAGCTCGACGCCGAAATCGCCGCCGGGCGCGAAGCGCTTGCGGCCGCCCGTTTCGCGGAACGTTCCCCTGACCTCTTTCAAGGCGACAGCCCCGTTCTCGATCCACGGCTGAAACCCGCGGGCACTGCCGACCAGGCCGCCGAGCGGCTCAAGGCGATGGAGGAGCGGCGCAGGGCCGTCGCCGCCGGCGACCCTGCGGCCGAGCCCGCTGACATCCAGGGAGCGGCCGCGGTGGTGGAGTCCCGGCAGCGGGCCTTCGACGAGAAGCGCGCGCCGCAGGAGCTTGCCGCCGCCATTCCCGGGACGCTCAGGCTCGCGCTTTCGCCGGAGCCCGGTGGCGTCCGCGTCGAGGCCGGCGAAGTCCTCGCGACCATCGAGGACGATTCCCGGCTGGAGGTCGTGGTGCGGGGAACCCTCCCCCTCCTGCACGCCCTCCCGGCGCAGGACCTTTTTTGCACCGTCGCGGCCGCGGGCGGGACAGAGGCCACAGCCTCGTTCGTCGCCTGGGGCATCGAGTCCTCGGCGACCGGCATTGGGCCGGTGCTCCGGTTCAAGCTTCCGCCCGGCGCCTTTGGGGGAGAACGAGGGAGCCTGGCCGGGGCCGAGATGCCCGCCCTGGTCTTCGTGCGCCTTCCCGAGCCGGGCAGGATTGTCCCCAAGCTCTCCCTCGCCGAGTGGGATGCGGATGGATCCCCTGCCGCCGGCTGGCGACCGGAGGTCCTCCGACTATTTCCGGGATCGCGTTTCCTGGCGGAGGGTCGCGCGGCCATTGCCATCGCCCCCAGGTAATCCCCCGCGCTCCCGCGCCATGCTCTTTCGCCTGGTCGACCTGACCTTCCGCTACCGGAGCGACTCTGAGCCCGTTTTCCGCGGGTACAACCTCGATGTCGGGGACGGATTGACGCTCGTCCGCGGGGCCTCGGGAGGCGGAAAGAGCACGCTCCTGAAACTGATGGGCGGGTACCTCGCCCCGCAAACCGGGTCCGTGCTGACCCGCCACGGCCGCGCCCCGGACCGGGACTTCATGCGCCGGGAGGCGGGATTTGTCTTCCAGCAATTCAATCTGCTGCCCGGCACCACGCTCAGGCACAATCTCGAGCTCGCCGGTTTGGTTGCCGGCATTGAAGGCCGCATCCTTTCAACCTCGGTCGAGGACTGGCTCGGCCGCCTTGGGATCCTACCTCTCGCGGACACGCCCGTGGAGCGGCTGTCGGGTGGCCAGGTGCAACGCGCCGCCCTCGCACGGGCGCTCGCCAAGGCCCCCTCGATCCTGCTGCTCGACGAGCCGACCTCCGGCCTGGATGACGAGGCCACCGCCGTCATCGCGGGCGTTCTCCTGGGATGGCTGGCGACAGGCCGCTCGGCCGTTGTGTCGACGCACGACCCGCGGCTTGCGGCCGGTTTGGCGCCGGCAGGGCCCAGGTCCATAGGCCTTTCCCCCGAATGAATGCCGCGACCACCGTAGGACTCTACCATTGGAGGGCGCTGGTCCTGCGCTGGCGGGCCCAACCCGCAAGCCCTTTTGCGCGCTGGGTGCTGACCTTCGCACTTTCCGCGGCGGCCGGCGTCCTTCTTCTCGGCTTCGCGGCCGCCGAGGGGGCCCGTCGGGCCGAGCTTCGCCGGCTCGGGCTGGACACGGTCGTCATCGAGGCGCCCTCCCAGAGCCTGCTGCCTGAACAGGCCCTGCTGCCCCCCGACCATTGGGCTGCACCGTTGGAAGCGGGCGGCGATCTCCTGCTGTTGCAGCAACTTCCCGAGCCCGCCTTCACCCCGCGGGGCGATCCCATGCCCGTGTTTGCCGCCCCCCTTTCAGCCGCGACGCGTCTCGGTGGAGGAGTCGATTCCGGCGGCGATGCGGTGTGGATGACACGCACGCTCTCGCCCGGCCGGCGCGTCCAGCTGAGCCGGCGCAACCTGCCGTTGTCCGCGGTCACCGAAGTGCCGACCGGGAACCTGGAGGCGCTGGGTCTTGAGGACTTCGCCGTGGTCCCGGCGGCCGCGACAGATGAAAGGGATTCGCAGGGACGACTGGACGTCATCCTGTTCAGGCCGGGTCCGGATGCGGCGGAGAACTCCGTTGGCGCCGTGCGCCGCCTCTTCGCCGCGGAGGGCGCCTCCCCTCCCTCCCTGCGGGACCCAACCCCCTACCGCGCGGCGCTTGACGCCTTCACCCACGCCCAGAACCGCTGGCGGACCGGGATGTCCCTGCTCCTCTGCCTTTGCATTGTCCTCGCCTTCGGCAGCATAGGGATGCTGGAGGAGCGGCAAACCCGGTACACCCAGGCGCTCCTGCGCAGCTTCGGGGTGTCCGGGGCCTCTCTGTGGTCCGTCTCAATGCTTGAGAACGTGATTCTGGCCAACACGGCGCTCCTGGCTGCCCTCGTATCGAGCCGCCTGGCGGCCCGCGCAGTCCTGGCCCTGGCCGGATCCTCGCTCCCCGCGCCCTCGTACGTGGACACCGCATCGCTGCTTTGGCTTGCCTGCGCGGTGAATGCTGGTGTTGTCCTCAGCCTCGCGCCGCTTGCACATGCCCTGCGGCGCCCGGTGGGCGCGGTGCTCCCCTGACCCGCCGGAAGTCTCCATCCAGATGTCAACCGCCAGATTACTAGTTCCCTGCGCCGCCCTCGCCCTCGCCCTTGCAGGCCCGGGGGTGCATTGCGCCGCGGCCAAAGCCGCGGCCTCTCGCCTTCCGACCGGTTCCGACGACCAGCCCGACGTGATCGTCCTGCAGGCGATGGCGTCCGACGTGGCCGGCCCGGAATCGCTGGCGCCGCCCGTGGCCGCGCCAGCGAAACCCGACGCGCCGATGCCGACGTCGCTCCAGGACCTGATCGTCGCCGCCCTGAACAGCAACCTGGAACTGAGGGCCAAGCGCCTGGATCCGGCCTTCGAAAAGCTGACGATCGACGAGGCCATGGGCGCCTTCGATCCCCAGTTCAACTTCAGCTCCCTCGCCACGCACGACCAGCACCCCCAGAATTCCGTCGAGTTTCTGTCCACCGGCCAGCTGTCCTACACCTACGAGGAGGACGTCCTGCACTACCAGGCCGGGTTCTCCGGGGTCCTCCAGTCGGGCATGCAATGGTCCGTGGATACCGTGTCCGAGCGGGCCAACAACACGTTCAACCGCGAGGCCTCCTCGATCTTCCACCCGGAGTACACGAGCATCAGCAAGGTCGAGATCACGCAGCCCCTGCTCAGGAACTTCGGCCTGGCCGCGAACCTGGCCGAGGTCCGGATGAACAAGTCGAGCTACTCCAAGTCGATCCAGGGCTACCGCGAGACCGTGATCAAGACCGTCGCCGACGTGATGGGCGCCTATTTCGAGATGGTTTTCGGCCAGGAGAACCTCAAGGTGAAGCAGGAGGCCGTCTCCCTTGCGGAGCATTTGGTCGACGAGAACCAGCACCGGCTCGACCAGGGGAGGATGGCCCCGATCGACGTGACCGACGCCCAGGAGCGCCTCTCGGAGGCGCAGGAGGAACTGATCCTCGCCAAGAATTTCCTGGCCCACCGCAGGGACACCATCCGCGAATTGACGCGCGAGACCTTCGTCGCCTCGGATGGCGACGACGAGTGGTTTGTGGACGGCTCCAATCTCGTGCACGCGGCGCCCCCTCTCTCGCGCTGGCTCCTTCTCAAGGACATGTTCGACAGCAATCCCGGGTACCTCGCGAACCTCGAGCTCGTCAAGCAGTCGGACATTCGGCTCGCCTACGCCAGGAACCAGCGCTGGCCGAGCGTCGACCTCAAGGCCTCGATGGACTACAACGGCCTTTCCAACGGCTGGAGCAGGTCCTACACGAACTTCGAGTACCGGCCCGGGCCCGACTGGACGGCCGGCGTGGTCGTGGCCATTCCGCTCACCGGAAGGGTCGGGCGCGACCGGGTGTCGGAGGCCAAGATCCGCAAGACGCAGGCCCTTTTCAACGTCAAGCGCAGCGAGAACGAGCTCCTGAGCGCCTTTGACACAGCGATGAGGGACATCACCGCCGCATCGGACCGAATCCGGCTCGTGCACTCCTCGGTCGTCCTCGCCCAGGAGGCCCTCGACTCGGAGGAGAAGCGCCTGGAGTCCGGATTGACGACCAGCTACAATGTCTCCCTCTCCCAGAAGGATCTCAGCCAGGCCCGCTCTCGCGAGCTCGCCACCTACGTCGACCTGAACAAGGCCCTGGTCCAGCTGTACGTGCTCGTGGGAATCCTGCCGAAGGTGGAGCATGTCGCCGTAAAACTCGATTGAGCATGCATGCCCTCCACACCCAGCCGCGCCGGATTCTCCTTGCCGCCCTCGCCCTCTCGGCGGGCGCCCTGACGTCCGCCGCGGCGGACAGTTCCTTCGACGGGCTCGTCCTTCCCTTCAAGAATGTGGTCGTGAGCTCCCCGGTCCAGACGACCATCGTTGAGATCCCGGTCAAGGAGGGGGACCATGTTGCGGAGGGCCAGGTGCTCGCCAGGCTCTACGCGAAGCTCGAGGAACTGGACATGCTCCGCGCGAAGGCCGACCTCGAGAAGAAGGAGTTCGACGCCCGCGGCTCCAGCCACCTCTACGCCGACAAGATCATCAGCGAGGACGAGGCGCTCAAGAACCGCAGCGAGATGGAGGGCGCCCGCCTGCTCGCCGAGATGGCCGGGGAGACCTTCCGCCAGCGCACGATCCTGAGCCCGATCTCGGGCATCGTCGTCGAGAAGCTGCCGGAGGTCGGCGAGACCGTGACCGCCGCCCAGCCCATGTTCCGCATCGTCGACATCAGCCGGGTGTACGTCCAGTTCTACGTCCGCCCGGAGGAGCTGCCGCTCCTGCACCTCAGGGACCCCATGCTGGTTCGCTGCCCCGTGCTCGACCCCGACAGGAGTTTTTCCGGCGTGGTCGACTTCATCGACCCGCGGGTGGACGCCGCTTCCGGACTTCTCCGTGTGAAGGTGATCGTCGAGAACCCCGACGGCGCCATCAAGGCCGGCGTTCGCGCCGAGGTCACCTTTGCCAGGAAGCCCTGAGGGGCCCCTATCCCT
>CAZGOX010000068.1:0-11201 GCA_964527955.1 uncultured Opitutaceae bacterium
GCCGCCCAGACCACCACCCACATCAAGCCCGTGGGGCGCGAGGAGCGGCTGCCCGGGGAAATGAGCGCGGAATAGAACCCCCTTCATGACGCTCCCCCGCACCGATGGCCGCCCCGCCGACCAGCTACGCCCCATTTCCTTCGAGTCCGGCATAGCTCCGAACGCGACCGGCTCCGTGCTGGTGCGGTTCGGGGCCACCCAGGTGATCTGCGCCGCCACGATCGAGCCCAACGTGCCGACCTGGATGAAGCAGCAGGGCGTGAAGGGCGGATGGCTCACGGCGGAGTACTCGATGCTGCCCTACTCCACCCTCGAGCGAAAATCCCGCGACAGCAGCAAGGGCCGGGTCGACGGCCGCTCAGTGGAGATCCAGCGCCTGATCGGCCGCGCCCTGCGGGCCGTGGTCGACCTGAAGAAGCTCGGGCAGAACACGCTCTGGGTGGACTGCGACGTGCTCCAGGCCGACGGCGGCACCCGCACGGCGGCGATCACCGGAGCATGGCTGGCCGCCCGCATCGCGGTGCAGCGGCTGCTCGACGACAGGAAGCTGCCCGAGAACCCGCTGTCCGACTCCGTGGCCGCGGTCAGCGTCGGCCTCTGCGGCGGCCGCGAGCTGCTGGACCTGGCGTATATCGAGGACAGGGACGCCGAGGCGGACTTCAACGTCGTCATGACCGGCCAGGGGCAGTTCGTCGAGGTCCAGGGCAGCGGCGAGGAGACGACGTATTCGCGCGCCCAGCTCGATGGCGTCCTGGCGCTCGCCGAGAAGGGTCTCCGGGAGCTCGCCGCCCTCCAGGCGGCGTTTCTTGCACGGCAACTCTTGAAAACCTGACAACCTTCGGCGATCCTGAGCGTCCTGCCATTGTTCCAGCAACCCATGCCCACCGCCGCCACAAAGACCCGCTCCTTCTTTCTCGCCCTCGTCCTGCTGGCCATCATCGCATGGCTCGATTTCCTTACCGGGTATGAGGTCAGCCTGTTCCTGTTATACCTGATCCCCATCTGGTGGGTCACGCGGTCCGTGAACCTCGCGGCCGGGCTGTCCTTCTGCCTCCTTTCAGCCGTGATCCTGCGGCTGGCCGACTATGAGGCGGGGCACCACTTTTCCCGCGAGTGGATCTACTGGGAGCGCGGAACCACCGGATTCATCACGTTCTCGGTGATCGCGCTGTACGTCCACTCCTTCGACAGGAAGCTTTCGAGCGCAAAGACCAAGCTGAAACAGCTCGAGGGCATCCTGCCGATCTGCATGGTCTGCCACCGGATCATGGACAAGAACGGCTCCTGGGGGGACCTGGACACCTACCTCCACGAGCACACGGCCGCCGAGGTCGAGAAGCGGGTCTGCCCGCACTGTTCCGGGGCCAAGGCGTTGACCGACTATTCGCTGTAACCGGCTTCGCGTGAATATCCACGAGTACCAGGCCAAGGCCCTCTTCGAGAAATTCGGGCTGCCGGCCCCCAAGGGCGCCCCCGCCGGGGCCGAGTCCGACTTCGCGACGGCCCTCTCGGAGCTCCCCGAGGGGCCCACGATGGTCAAGTCGCAGATCCACGCCGGCGGGCGCGGCAAGGGCGTTTTCAAGGACGGCTTCAAGGGCGGGGTGAAGTACTGCAAGACCAAGACCGAAGCCCGGGAGGTGGCCGGCAGGATGCTGGGCAACACCCTCGTCACCGCGCAGACGGGCCCCGACGGGCGCAAGGTCCAGACGGTGTATTTTACGACGGCGAGCGACATCAAGAAGGAGTACTACCTGGCGATCCTCCTCGACCGCGTCTCCTCGAGGCCCGTGATCGTGGCCTCCACCGAGGGCGGCGTTGAGATCGAGAAGGTGGCCCACCAGACCCCGGAGAAGATCGTACGGGCCGTCATCGACCCCGCCTACGGGATCGCGGACTTCCAGGTGCGCGAGCTCGTGGTGCGCCTGGGCTTCAACCCCGCCGAGGGCAAGGCCGCGGCCAGGTTCATCCGGGCCCTGGTCGCCATGTACGGAGCGACCGACGCGTCGATGATCGAGATCAACCCGCTGATCACGACGCCGGCGGGCGAGGTGCTCGCCCTCGACGCCAAGGTGTCCTTCGACGACAACGCCCTCTTCCGCCACCCGGAAATCGTGGCGCTGCGCGACCTGAACGAGGAGGACCCCAAGGAGATCGAGGCCTCAAGGCACTCGCTCAACTACATCGCCCTCGACGGCTCGATCGCCTGCCTCGTAAACGGCGCCGGGCTCGCGATGAGCACGATGGACATCATCAAGCATTTCGGCGGCAACCCGGCCAACTTCCTCGACGTGGGCGGGGGCGCCTCGAAGGACCAGGTGGCCGCGGCCTTCAGGATCATCCTCGGGGACCCGCGGGTGCGAGGGATCTTCGTCAACATCTTCGGCGGCATCATGGACTGCAACGTCATCGCCACAGGCATCGTGGAGGCCGTGAAGGAGCTGGGGCTCAAGCTGCCGCTCGTCGTCCGGCTCGAGGGCAACAACGTTGCGGCCGGCAAGGCGACCCTCGCCGCGAGCGGCCTGACGATCGTCAGCGGCGACTCCATGGCCGACGCGGCCCAGAAGATCGTGGCGCTCGTGGCGTGAACCCCCTCCCGGCATGTCCATACTCGTAACCCCCGACACGAAGATCATCGTCCAAGGCATCACCGGCGACTTTGGGGCCCGGCATGCAAGGCTCTCGCTGGATTACGGCACGAAGGTCGCGGCCGGAGTCACCCCCGGAAAGGGCGGCCAGTTCTTCGAGCACGGCGCCCACCGCGTCCCGATCTTCAACTCGGTGGCCGACGCGGCCAGGGAAACCGGGGCCGCGGTGTCCGTCATCTTCGTCCCGCCGCCCTTCGCAGCCGACGCGATCTTCGAATGCGTCGATGCGGGGCTCGACCTGGCCGTCGCGATCACCGAGGGGATCCCGGTGAGGGACATGGTCAGGGTCAAGCGGTCCATGCTCGGGGGAAGGACCCGGCTCATCGGCCCCAACTGCCCTGGCGTCGTGACGCCCGGCGCGGGCGAGAAGTCCCACGGCGGCTGCCGCATAGGGATCTCGCCCGGCTACATCCACAAGAAGGGGTCGGTCGGGGTGGTCTCGCGGTCCGGCACCCTCACCTACGAGGCCGTCTACCAGCTCACCACACTTGGCATCGGCCAGAGTACCTGCGTCGGAATCGGCGGCGATCCGGTCAACGGCACGTCCCACCTCGACGTGATCCGGATGTTCAATGACGACCCCGAGACCCACGGGATGATCATCATCGGCGAGATAGGCGGCACCGCCGAGGTCGAGGCCGCCCGCTGGATCAAGGCGAACTGCCGAAAGCCCGTCGCCGGATTCATCGCGGGCGCCACCGCGCCGGCCGGCCGCCGCATGGGCCACGCGGGCGCCATCGTCGGCGGCACGGAGGACACCGCCGCCGCAAAGATCGCGGTTTTCAGGGAGTGCGGGATCGAGGTCGCCGTGACGCCCTCCGACATGGCCGGGGCCCTTGTCCGCGCCGCCCGCGCCCGCGGCGTGACGCTGGTATAGCAGGCTTGGCCCTCGTAGGTCAGCGAGCTTGCTCGCGCGGTTTGGTGAAAGGCGCGAGCAAGCTCGCTGACCTACGGCGGACCCGGTTCCTAATTTGCAAAAAAGGGGTTGTGCTCCTTCTCCTCGGCGAGCGTGGTCAGCGGGCCGTGGCCGCAGGCGATCACCGTGTCCCTTGGCAGCGAGAAGATCTTCTCGAGGTCGTTTCGGTGCTGCTCGGCAAAGCGGGTCCGGCTGCCGCCCATGGAGCTCGCGAACAGGGCGTCGCCCACGATGGCGAGCGGCCGGTCCAAACCGGTGATGAAGTAGGTCGTGCCCCCAGGCGAATGCCCCGGGGTGAACAGGGTCTTGATGGCGATCTCGCCCAGGTGAAAATGCGCGTTTTCCTTGAAGGTTTTCGCGCCTGGAAAGTCCGCCGGCTCCGGCTCGCCGGCCCATACCTCGGCGCCGGAGTCCCCCGCAAGCCGGGCAAGGTCCGCGACATGATCCTCGTGGGTGTGGGTCAGGAAGGCGTAGCGAATGCGCAGCCGTTCCGCCTGGGCGAGGTCGAGAAGTCCCACGGCACTTGCGCCCGTGTCGAAGGAGGCGGCCTCCCGCGTGCGGCGGTCCCAGACCAGGTAGCTGTTCACGGTCATGTCCTCATAGGCCGTGTTGAACATGGCGAAGCCGCGGTGGAAGACCGGCTGCAGGGGATACCAGCGCTTGTGCGCGAGCGCCTCCAGGGCGTTGGGGCTGAGACGGAGGTGGCGGGCGACCCTCCGCAGGACCGCGTCCAGCGGCTCCCCGCCCTTCACCCGGTTGAGGTCGGCGAGGCTCACGCCGGCACGCAGGGCAAGCTCCGTGTCCGGGATCCCGAGGCCCGCCTGGGCCTTCGAGATCACATCGTTGAAATTGTCCTCAAGTGGAATGCGTGGCATGCGGACGCCATCATCGCCGGTGAACGCGCACTTTCCAATCAATATAGTGCCGGCGGGCCGTTCATCGGGGCCAGAATGCACTTGCTATAGTCTGGCACGCGGCAGATATTCAACCCTCCATCATGTTTATAGACAAAATCAAGAAGCTTGAGGCAACCAAGGCCAAGTTGGCCGCCCTCGAGAAATCCGTGGCGAGCGAGCTCAAGCGCGAGCTGGCCTCCCTTCCGGGAAAGTACGGGTACGACAGCCTGGCGGCCTTTTTCAAGGCCGTCCGCTCTTCGGCGTCCGTTCGCGGCAGGCCCGCGAAGGCCGCAGGCGGCAGGAAGGCCCCGAAGGCGGGCGGGCGGAAGCGCCGCCGCCGGGCCGTGATCACCGATGCGACGCGCGCCGAGGTGAAGAAGCTTTCCGAGGCCGGCAAGACCGGCGCCGAGATCGCGAAAGCCGTGGGGATCTCCCTCCCCAGCGTGCAGAACGTGAAGAAGGCGCTGGGCCTGGTGAAGAGCCGGAAGTAGGGCCTCCCGCCGCCTTGTCGCAACACTTCGTACAGGCCAGCACCAACGGCCGGCTGCACGATGCCCGTGAGGCGTCGATATCGCCGCTGAACCGGGGGTTCCTGTACGGGGACGCGATCTATGAGGTTTGGCGCACGTACGGCTGCGTCCTGTTCGCATGGGAGGAGCACTGGGAGCGCCTGCGGCGCTCCGCGCTTGCGCTCCACATGGAGCTGCCCTTCGAGCCACCCGGGATCCTCGACGAGGCCCGGCGGACGGCGGCGGCCTATCGCCAGGCTTCGGGGTTTGGAGGGGAGCTCTACCTGCGCCTCCAAGTCACCCGTGGGAGCGGATCCATCGGCCTCGACACGGCCCTGGCCGACAGGCCCGACACTGTGCTGCTGGTGCAGCCGTGCCCGCAGACCGCCCCCGGGATTGCCGGGGCCGGCCTTCGCCTTTCGCTGGCGGAAGCGCTCAGGCGCAACCCGGCCGCCTCCCTCAACCCTGCCTGGAAGACGGGAAACTACCTCAACAACATCCTGTGCCTGCGCGAGGCGCGCGCGCGGGGCGCGGACGAGGTCGTGATCCTGAACCTGGAAGGGGAGGTGACCGAGGCCGCCGTGTCCAACATAGCCTTTGCGCGGTCCGGGACCGTGGTCACCCCGCCCCTTGCCGCGGGAATCCTCGGGGGAATCACCCGGGGCCTGCTGCTTTCGTCGGTTGCCGCGATGGCCGGCATCCCCGTGCATGAGGAAGCCGTTCGACCGTGCGACTTCGCGTCCATGGACGAATGCATGCTCCTGTCGACGACCCGCGACGTCACGCCGGTCGCCTCGATCGACGGCTCGCGCTTCCGGGTCGGCCCGGACACGGCCACGGCGCGCATCAAGGCCGCATTCGCGGAGTATGCGGGTGCCTACGCCAAACGGCATCCCGAATTGAAAGTCTGAGAATTCAGTAAAGTCCGAGTGTCGGATCGATGCGCCGGGCCCAGGCGTCGATGCCGCCCTCAATGTTGGTCACTGCGGCGATCCCTTGCGCGCGAAGATACTCGGTTGCCTTGCGGCTGCGGCTCCCGTGGTGGCAAAGCATCAGGAGATGCCGGTCCCCGGGTATGTCGGACAACCTCCGCGGCAGGTCCCGAAGCGGTATGTGCTCGGCCCCGGCGATGCGGCAGATCGCGAGCTCGTAGGGTTCCCTGACGTCGATCAGGACCGCGCCCGCGGGTCTGGCGTCGAGCAGCCTCCTGGCCTCCTCCACCGAGATTTCAAGCGGGGCTTCGGCCGTCGGCTCGGACGGAAGGGCGCAGGGTCCGGCGCAGGTCTCCTGGACAAGCTCCCGGAGCACCGGGTGGTCGCCGCAGGCGGGGCAATCCGGGTTCCGGGCGACGGAAAACGAGTGGAAGCGCGAGGCCAGCGCGTCGATGACCAGGACGCGGCCGCGCAGGTGCTCTCCGGCGCCGACGATCCACTTCACCGCCTCCAGCGCCTGCAGGCTTCCCACGACCCCGCATACGGCGCCAAGGACTCCCGCGTCACTGCACGGGGGCACGGCGCCCGCAGGGGGCGGCTGGGGGTACAGGCAGCGGTGGCAGGGCCCACCCCGGGGTGTGTCGAAGACCGTCACCTGGCCCTCGAACTGAAGGACGCTTCCATACACAAGCGGCTTGTGGCAGAGGACCGCGGCGTCGCCATTCAGGTACCGGGACGCAAAGTTGTCGGTGCAGTCCACGACAAGGTCATAGGGGGAGAACAGGGCGAGGGCATTGCCTGCGGTGACGCCCTCGGGATGCTCGACGACCCGGATGTGCGGGTTGGAGGCCCGCAGGCGGGCGGCTGCCGCCGGCACCTTGGGCTGGCCGACGGACGCCCCGTCGTAAAGCACCTGGCGCTGCAGGTTGTGCTCCTCTACCCGGTCGAAATCGGCGATCCCAAGGGTTCCCACGCCGGCCGCCGCCAGGTAGAGCGCTGCCGGGCAGCCGAGTCCGCCCATGCCCACCACCAGCACCCGTGCCGAGGCGAGCTTCTCCTGGCCCCCGACGCCTATCGCGCCCAGCTGAAGGTGGCGGCGGTATCGTGAGAGTTCCTCCCGGGAGAGCATCGTGTCCGAAAGGTATTTGCGCTATTTCCAGGTTTTGCAAACTGGCAGGGTGCTGAAAACGTCAACAACCTGTTGGTCTCCGTGCGCTGCCTAGGCATCGATTACGGCACCAAACGCGTCGGGGTCGCCTTTGGCGACGACCTTGGCGTCGCGACCCCGCTTCCGGCGCTCGTGTCCGGCGATTCCGAACAGCGCTGGCACGAGCTCGCGGCGCTGGTGCGGGATAGGCGCGTCACGGACTTGGTCGTTGGCTACCCATTCAACATGGACGGATCCGCGGGGCCGAAGGCGCGGGAGGTCGACGGGTTTGCGAGACAGCTGACTGCGGCCTTCGGACTCCCGGTGCACCTTGTGGACGAGCGCCTGACCAGCTACGAGGCGGAATCGACGGTGGAGAGGAAGAAGCTGCGCGGTTTGCGTTCCAGCGGCATCATCGATTCCCGGGCGGCCACCCTCATACTCCAGGACTTTCTGGACCGCAAGTCACCCTGCGAGGGTCCCGGGTTGCTATAATGAGCGCCATGCCCACGCGGTGGAAATGTGTCTGCGCCTACGATGGAGCATCCTTTTCCGGTTGGCAGAGCCAGGCGGGCGGGAGCGCCATCCAGGACGTGATCGAGGCCAGGCTGGCGCAGGTGCTCGAGCGCCCGGTGCGGACCCACGCGAGCGGCAGGACCGACGCGGGGGTGCACGCACGGGGGCAGGTCTTCCACTTCGACGCAGAGTGGCGCCACGGGCCGGCGAAGCTGCTGGCGGCACTTCGCCACCGCCTTCCCGCGTCGATACAGGTCAAGTCCGTCCGCGCCGTGCCGGGGACGTTTCATGCCCGTTTTGATGCAACCGGGAAGACGTACGTGTATGAGCTATACCTTGGCGACGCCGATCCGTTCACAAGGCCCTGGTGCTGGCAGGTGTCGCGGTCGCTCGACCTCAAGGCGATGGCCCGTGCCGCTGCCATGCTGCGGGGGCGGCACGACTTCAAGGCGCTCTCAGCCTGGAATGGGGCTGAGCGGGGCGACACCGTGCGCCACCTGAGGCGCCTCGACATCGTTCGCCGCGGAGCCAGGGTCCGCCTGACGTTCGAGGCCGACGGGTTTTTGTACAAGATGGTGCGCAGCCTGGCCGGCGCGCTTGTCGCAGTCGGGGCGGCCAAGCTGAGCCCCGAGCAGGTCGGGCGTATCCTGAACTCGGGGGTTCGCACCGCGGCCGTGCAGACCGCGCCGCCCCAGGGGCTGTTCCTGCAGAGGGTCCACTATTCGTGAGGGTCGGGGAGCTCATCCAGGGCGTTGCCGACGTCGTGTTTCCCCCGGTCTGCGTGCACTGCGGGGGACTGGTCGGGCCGGGATCTTATCGGCACGTTTGTCCGGCCTGTGCCTCCCAAATCGACTTCGTCCTGCCGCCCCACTGTTCATTGTGCGGGCATCCGTTTTCCGGGGCCATGGAGGGGACGCGGGAGTGCCCCCACTGCCGGGGTCTGCGGCCCGCCTATGATTCAGGATGCACCGCCGCCCTCTTCCGGGGCCCGGTGAGGGCACTCGTCATCGATTTGAAATACCGCGGGGGTTGGCATCTCCTGGGCGATGCGGAGGAAATCTTTGGCCGCTGCCCCGAGGCCCTTGAGCGCGCCCGGGGGAGCGTGCTGGTCCCGGTGCCGCTGCACCCCCGAAAGCTGCGTGAGCGCGGGTTCAACCAGAGCGAGCTGTTGGCGGGAGCCCTTGCACGCAGGGCCGGGGGCGGGGCCCGGGTGGATTCCCTCCTCCGGAGGCTCGAGGATACGCCAAGCCAGACGTCCTTTGGCCGGAGGGAGCGCCAGCTTAATCTCAAAAATGCCTTTGCACTGGCTCCACGGGCCAGCCTTAATCCCGCCCTGCGACATGTTCTCGTCGATGACGTCTTCACGACCGGCTCCACCATCAACAGCTGCGCACGGGCGCTTCGAAGGGCTGGCTGCCCGAACCTTGATGTCGTGACCCTGAGCCATGGGTGACCAACCTGGAAGCAACCTCTGAAATGCATTTCGACAAGCCCACCTACACAGTCCTCAAGGTAAAGAAGAAGGACATCCCCAAGGGCCTCTACACCAAGGATCCGGTGACTGGTGAGTTGCTCTTCAACAAGGAGATAGAGGACAACCAGATGGTCGTCCCAAAAAGCGGCCACCATTTCCCGATCCCGGCGCCCAAACGCCTTGCGGCGCTGCTGGATGAGGGTTCGTTCCGCGAGACCGACTCCGGCGTGAAGTCGGCGGATCCCCTGAAGTTCGTCGACTCGCAGCCCTACCCGGATCGCTTGCGGCGCTATGAGAAGGACAGCGGGCTTCCCGAGGCGGTCGTGTGCGGAACGGGCAAGATCCATGGGATCCGGGTCGCCATCGCCGTGATGGACTTCAGGTTCTGCGGCGGGGCGATGGGGGCCGCCGTTGGGGAAAAGATCACCCGGACGATCGAACTCGCCGCCGCGGAGAAGCTGCCCTGCATCATCTTCAGCGCCTCGGGCGGGGCCCGCATG
The DNA here is from genome assembly GCA_964527955.1 of uncultured Opitutaceae bacterium. GTDB lineage: Bacteria > Verrucomicrobiota > Verrucomicrobiia > Opitutales > Opitutaceae > Palsa-1447. The sequence continues at coordinate 9,536 of CAZGOX010000068.1, forward strand.
CAGGAGGGAATATTCTCGCTGATGCAAATGGCCAAGACCAGCGCAGCCCTCGGCCGGCTGGCCGCCGCCAAGCTTCCCTTCATCTCGGTGCTGACGCATCCCACCATGGGAGGCGTGACCGCAAGTTTCTCGACCCTCGGCGACATCATCATCGCCGAGCCGGGAGCCCTGATCGGATTTGCCGGCGCGCGCGTGATCCGCGACACCACCAAGCAGGCGCTTCCCTCCGGCTTCCAAACAGCGGAGTTCCTCCTCAAGCACGGGCTTATCGACCAGATCGTCGGGCGGCTTGAGATGAGGGACCGCCTGCGCGACCTGCTGCGGGCGCTTCACGGCAGGGGAAGGTAAACCGGAACCCGATCCTGTTGGAAGCAACCGGCAGAGCGGCGGACACCGGGAGTTCGGCGGCGTATGGCGCCGTCCAGGATTACCTGTTTGGGCTCAAGGCCCACGGCCTCAAGTTTGGCATAGACCGGATGAGGCTGCTTGCGGCGGAGCTTGGGCATCCCGAGCGCGCCGTGCCCTGCATCCATGTGGCGGGGACGAACGGCAAGGGCTCGGTGGCGGCGATGCTCGATGCGATATTCCGCGCAGCCGGGTGGCGGACGGGACTCTACACGTCGCCCCACCTTGTGCGACTGGGGGAGCGCGTGCAGGTCGACCGCAGGATGCTGACCGAGGAGGAGATCGTGTCCTATGCCGGGGAATTGCGCGTGGTGGCCGCCCGGGTTGCCGAGGCGGGCGGCGATGACGACCACGCAAGCTTCTTCGAATTCATGACGGCGATGGCATTCCTGCAGTTTGCGCGCAGGGGCTGCGACTTGAACATCATCGAGGTCGGCTTGGGGGGGCGACTCGACGCCACGAATATTGTCGACCCGATGGTGAGCGTGATCACGTCCATCGGGCTCGACCACTGCGAGATGCTCGGCGACACGTACGAGGACATAGCCGCCGAAAAGGGGGGCATCATAAAGCCGGGCAGGCCCGTCGTACTGGGGAGGATGCCCGCCGCGGCCGAAGGTGTCATCCGGGGCATAGCGGCGGAACGCGGCGCCCCGGTGCTGTCGGTTGCCGGGGAATTTGGAGACGACCTCGCGCGCTACCCGCAGACCAACCTGGAGGGGGACTACCAGCGTTGGAATGCCGCGACGGCGATGCTCACGGCCGGGCTTTTCCCCATGGAATGGCGGCTGAACCGGGACCTGGTCTCCACGGGTCTCCAGGCCGTGGACTGGCCGGGGCGCTGGCAGCGATTGAGCGTCGGGGGTCGGCTTGTGATCCTCGACACCTCGCACAATCCGGAGGGGGCCACGGTTCTGGACAGCAACCTGGCCCACCTTTCCGCCGAGACAGGCCGGGCTCCGGTTCTTGTCACGGGTGTGCTGGGCTCAAAACGGGCCCGTCCCCTTCTTGAGGTGGTCTGCCGCCATGCAAGGGAAGTGTACCTGGTCGTGCCGAACCAGGCGAGGGCCTGCACCCATGGGGAACTTGAGGCGCTGATGCCGGAGGGCTTTGGGGGAAAGGTTATCCGATCGAGCGTGGAGGACCTCTTCCCGTCGCCGGACCGCTGCGCTGCCGGCAATGGGGACACGGTGGTGGTCACCGGCTCGGTGTACCTGATCGGTGAGGTCCTCGCGCGCCTCGAGCCGCAAAGGGTTCTCGG
>CAZGOX010000069.1:0-9701 GCA_964527955.1 uncultured Opitutaceae bacterium
ACAATTCGAGTCGCCCAACAAACCCTCAATCGGACGCACCCCGCTTTCTCGTCCGGGTGCAACGCCCGAGGTCCGCCGGTCCCGGGCGAACAACCGCCTCTCATCGCAGGCAGCGCCATCCCCTTTCCGCCCGCACAGAGCCAGGGATTCTCAGTTGGACGAATTATCCGTCAGAACATCGTCTTTTCCGATGTTTCCCCGCAGGGGATGCCTTCGTGTTTCAGGAGCCAGATCTTCGCGTCGAGACCGAAGGCGAAGCCGGTGAGGGAGCCGTCGGAACCGATGATGCGGTGGCAGGGGATGACGGGGCAGTAGGGGTTCGATCCGACTGCGCCTCCGACGGCGCGGGGCGAGCTCTTGAGAGCAGTCGCAATGTTGCCGTAACTTCGTGTCGAGCCGAAGGGAATCTTCGAGAGCTGGGCCCAGACGCGGTTCTGGAAGGGGGTGCCGCGGGGAGAGAGGGCGAGGGAGAATTTCTGAAGCTTGCCGGAGAAGTAGGCCGTGAGCTGGTCGCGCGCGGCGCGGGTGCGTTTTTCGTCAGGCTCCAGGTTATGGGAGCCGGCGGGAAGCGAAAGCCTGGAAGGCTTGCCGAACGTGGAGGCGACGAGTGCGCCGTCTTCGTCGACGGCGAAGGAAAATGGCCCGAGAGGGGTTTCGAAAGCGGATGTGTAGAGGTTCATGACGGGGAAGGTTCTTCGGGTTTCGGTCGGTCAAATTGCCACAGGTGCGCAGTCGCCAGGCTGCGGTAGGGGGAAAAGACGGCCATCAGCCTTCGCGTCGCGTCGATGTCGGGACGCTCCTCGAGCATGAGGAGCGCCTGGAGGCCGCTGGTCACCCCGGTGTCGCCGAGCGGAACGCAGTCCGGGAACCCGAGCGAGCGCATCATGAGGTAGTTGACCGACCAGGGTCCGAGGCCGCGGATGCCCAGAAGGGTCCGCCCGACGCGCGTCGCCGACTGGGTGCGGAGGGCCGCAAGGTCGAGCTTCCCCTCCGCGACCAGGCGGGCGGCGCCGATCAGGTAGTCCGCCTTCTGGCGCGAAAACTGAAGGGGAAGCAGGTCGGAGGGTTCCAGGCCCGCAACCTCGGCGGGGGAGGGCGACAGGTGCAGGGAGCCGACTGACGCCGTGCCTATCCTCTCGATCAACCTGCGCCGGAGCATGCACGCGAACTTGAAATGGATCTGCTGGCCGATGATCGACCATACCAGCGCGTCAAAGACCGACGGCGTCTGGGGCAGTCGAAGGCCGGTGCGGCCCGCGACCAGCCGGCCAAGCCCCAGGCGCCCGGCCAGCCTCGCAAATGCGCACGCGCGCTGCTCAAGGCCGAGAAGGCCTGCAACGAGCGCATGTGCCTCGGGTCCGGAGCCAGGCGAGGTCTCCACCTGGATTCCCTCGTCGGCCAGCCTCAGGGTCAGCAGGGAGGGCCTGTCCGGGCCGGGGAGCAGCGTCGAATAGACACCACCGTCCAGCCGCTCCGTAAGGCTGTGCGGATCGCGTCCCAGGGAACGTAGGAAGTAGGCCCGCGGGTAGTCGTCCGGGAGGGCCACGGTGAATGCGGTGGCCTTCCGCAGCCCTCGATAGGCCGCCGGGGTGAGGCCATTGGTCTCATGGAAGTGCTCGTGAAGCACGGAGAGCGACTCGAAGCCGGCATCGCCGGCAATCCGGGCGAGCGTGGCGCTCGTCGAAAGCAGTCCGCGCTTCACCGCGTCGATCCGGGCGCGGAGGAGCAGGTCGGCCGGGGTCGTGTGAAAATGCAGCCGGACCAGCTCGAACAGCCGCGTCGCACCGAAGCCCGAACGCCGCACGACCGCCTGCGCATTGGGAAAGTTCTCCGGAGCTGCGCGGACCTCGGCGACGAGGGTCTCTATGGATTCCAGCACGGGATCGGCTCCCCGGGCAAAGTCGTCGGGGTGGCATTTCCTGCAGGCCCTGAAGCCGGCCGACCGCGCGGCCTCGCAGGTCGGAAAGAAGCGGACGTTTCCGGGCTTCGGCTTGCGGGCCTTGCATGAGGGGATGCAGTAGATTCCCGTCGTGAGGACGCCCGTGAAGAAGCGCCCATTGTACTCGGGGTCCCCCGCCACAAAGCGGTCGTACATCCGTGAGGGGCTCATCTGCATGCGCGAAACCTACCACCTCCTCCGTCTTCTGTCGTCCGGAATCCTTCGGCGCAATTTCTCAGTCGAGCTCTTCCACGGTGACGCCCGTCTCAAGCGAATGCCCGCCGCCGCCGCTGAAGAGGCCCTTGACCGGGCTGACATCGGAATAATCCCTGCCGCGGGCGATCACGATGTGGCCCGTCCCCACAAAGCAGGCGTTGGTGGGATCGTAGTCCACCCAGCCGGTCCCGGGGATGTAGGCGGACACCCATGCGTGCGAGGCGTCGGCCCCGACCAGGCGGGGCTGGCCGGCGGGCGGCCTGGTGAGCAGGTAGCCGCTCACATAGGCGGCAGGCAGCCGCCGCTGGCGGAGGAGACTGATGAAAAGGTGCGCGAAGTCCTGGCAGACCCCGCGCCGCTGCGCCACGACCTCCGCGAGCGGCACCGAGACCCAGGTGGCCTCCCGGTCGAAGACAAACGCCTTGTGGAAGCGCGCGCCCACGGTTGCAAGCCAGTCCATGATGCTGGTTCCCGGGGCCACGCCGACGTCGAGCTCGTCGCCAAGGGACCGGGCCTCCTGCAGCAGGGGAACCATCGGTGACGCATGCAGGAACTGTTCGAGCGAGAATTCGCCGCCTGCCACCGCCATGTCCACAAGGGCCGGGATCTCCCCGATCCCGGGCGTGAGGCCGGCCATGGGCAGGATGGTCTCCTCGCGGCTGACGACGCTGCGGCTCGTGATGGTCAGCTCCCGGTGCGGCTCGCGCAGCGTGAACAGGTGCTGCTTGTTGCCAAAGAAATCGATCCGCGAGGTGAGGTCCATCGGGTGCGGCGACACATGGAGTTCGAAGGCGTCGCAATGCTGGACCGTCTCGTTGCGCGGTTGCAGGTGCAGCGCCTGCCACGCGGCGCTCGCGGACGACTCGTGCGAATAGCTTGTCTCGTGGACTACGCTGTAGCGGGGCATGGTCGGACGTCAGGCCCTCCGGGCCGCTTCCGTGGGCTCGGAGTGGCTGAAGTAGATCCGGGTCAGCCGGTCGTTGAGTTCCGCCAGGGTCGACTCCGTTCCTGCGAAGAATTCCCGGGCGAGGCCCGGGCCCGCCGCGAGCAGGGACGGCTCGACCAGCTTGGCGTTGCTGACCAGGCGGAAGGCTGTCGCGCGCAGGGCCTGGACCGATCTGGGCGCCAATTCCTCGGGCAGGGCGGCGGCGTGCTCGGCGATGCGCTCGGCCTGAAAGCGCAGGCCGCGCGGGTTCTCGGGAGCGCCGATAAGCCACGCCAGGATGGAGGCCGGCTGGCAGACGCCATGGTAGATGCTCCGGTAGGTGAAGAGGCTGTCCGTGAAGTGCAGGAGCGTCTGCAGCCGGAACTCGCTCGGCGGGACAAGCCCCTCGCCCTCCCGGCGCTCGGGAACGAGGAACCTTCCGGCGAGGTACACGATGTGCCGGGCCCGCTCGATCCGCCGGCCGAGCTTGAGGAAATGCCATCCGGTGTCGTGGGGCAGGGTCTCGCTGCCCAGCGCCTCCAGGGACGCGAGTTGCTGCCCCAGGTCGGATTCAAGCTGCGGGTGACCCTGGGCGGCTATGACCCGCAGGCGGCGCAGGATCCTCCAGAATTCCGGGGGAAGGTGAACCTTCACCTGGTCCAGGACGCGAATCAGGTGCGCCAGGTTCGCGGCAAGGCTCCCAGGGTGCTCCGGATCGTCGGCCTCGAGGCGGATCTGCGTCGCCAGCTCGGCCGTGGTTGCCGCCTCGTCGGCGTTCCCGTGCTGGGCGGCATGCAGGATGCGCAGCGAATCCTGCACGACCGCGGGGTCGAGCGCTGCGACCTCGTCCCGCAGCAGCGGATCGAGCTCGTTGAGAAGCCGGATCATCTGGGACGTCCGCTCCAGGTAGCGCCCAAGCCAGTAGAGATTGTCCGCGAGCCGGCTCGGCGTGCTCTCCGGGCGCTGGTACCCGGCCGTCGGGTCGACCGGCGGCATCGGGAAGGGGTCGCCTCCGGGACCGGCGGCCAGGACCCAAGTGTCCTTGGTCGCACTGCCCCGCTGGAGCGAGACGATCGCGTCTGCGCCGGTGGGATCGAACCGCGTCAGCCCCCCTGGCATGACCCGGTACTCGCCATCGTGCCAGGCGACGAACAGGCGCATGACAAACGGGACAGGGCGCAGGCTGTCCCCGGCCCAGGCGGGAGTCGTGCCGAGGAGGACCCTCTCCTGGCCGCAGAACTCGCCGGGCCTGGCGGCGATGCCCGCGGCGAGGGCGTCCCTCTCCCGGTCGGTGAGCAGCGCTCCATACCGGGTGGCGAGGGCGCCCCGCTCCCGGAACGACGGCTTGATCACGAGCGACGAAAGGTTGTCGAGGACGTAGTCCCTCGCCTCCCGATGGCCGCACCACCAGGTTGCGACACTTGGCAGGCGCAGATCCTCGCCGAGCACGGACCGGCAGAGCGGTTCCAGGAACGCGAGCAGGCAGGAGCTTTCCAGGGCCGCGCCGCCAAGCTGGTTTGCGATCGCGATGTGGCCGCCCTGGGCCGCGTGCACGAGCCCGGGCACGCCGAGCACGGAATGTGGGTTCAGCTCGAGGGGATCGCAGAACCCGGAATCGACCCTGCGCACGATCGTGTCGACCCGCTTCAACCCACCCACCGTCCGTAGGAAGACCTGGCGGTCCCGCGTGGTAAGATCCGCGCCCTCGACCAGCGGGTGGCACAGGAAGCGCGCGAGGTAGGCGTGCTCGAAGTACGTTTCATTGGCCGGGCCCGGCGTCAGGAACACGATGCGCGGCTCCTCACCCCAGGTTGGGTTCGATGCCAGGTCCGCGAGGGAGGCGCGAAAGTCGCGGAAGAACCTGTCGAGACGCTCCGCCTTCGAGCCGTGGAATTCGCGGGACAGGGCGGTCCGGACGATCATCCGGTTCTGCAGGGAGTAACCGAGACCGGAGGGGGCGTCCAGACGGTCCTGCAGCACCCACCATTGGCCGTCCGGCGACCGGGCGATGTCGGCCGCGTAGTGGTGCAGGAACACCCCCCGCTGGTTCCCCAGGCCGGCGCACGGCCTGAGAAAGTGGGGGTTGGCCATGGCCAGCTGGGGTGGGAGGATTCCGTTGCGCAGGAATTTCTGCGGGCCGTAGAGGTCGGAGAGGAGCAGGTTGTACAGCCGGGCGCGCTGCCGGAGTCCTCCGGCCAGCTGCTCCCAGTCGGCGGGGCCCACAAGCTGGGGGACGACGTCGAGGGGCCAGGGCCTGGGCTCCGACCGTTCCCCGGCGTAAACGTTCATGCTGACGTCCTGCTCGAGGACGGCACGCGCGCAGGCGTCGGCAGCGGCCCTCAGGGTGGCGGACGGGTCCGGGCCCAGTCCCCTGAGAAAACCGGCCCAGTGGGGCCGCAGGTTTCCGTCGTCGTCCCGGCATTCGTCATAGCGCCCTGGGATCCCAGAGTAGCCGGGCAGGGGATCGTCCAATGCAGTCGCAGGGGCGGAATGGGCCATCGGTGCAGCTATCCCTGCACTCCCTTGGCCTTCGCGGCAAGCCGCAGGTCGACCGTAAAGCGAAATTCCGGGAGCTCGGCGCCGACCTCGCGGAGCTTGATCTGGCCCGGCGTGTGCCCCTGCGGGAAGAACCGGGCGAGCCTGCGGCTCTCGGCCTCATAGGAGTTCACCGGCATCTTCGCGTAGTTTCGGCCCCCGGGATGCGCCACGTGGTAGGTGCAACCTCCGATCGAGCGGCCGTTCCACGTGTCGACGAGATCGAACACAAGCGGAGTGTCTATGCCGATGGTCGGGTGCAGGGCCGAGGGCGGCTGCCATGCGCGGTATCGGACGCCCGCAAGGTACTCCCCGGCGGGGCCGGTCGCGTGGAGCGGGACCAGGATCCCGTTGCAGGAAACCTGGTAGCGCTCGGGCGCCACCCCTGCGAGTTTCACCTGGAGGCGCTCCACCGACGAATCGACGTAACGGACCGTCCCGCCGACATTCTCCTCGCCCATCACGTGCCAGGGCTCGAGGGCCTGGCGCAGCTCGAGCTCCATCTCCCGGCAGCGGACGCGGCCGAAGACGGGGAAGCGAAACTCGAGGTGGGGCGCAAACCAGGCCTCCTCGAACGGCAAGTCCCACTCCCTGAGGTCGGCCACGATTTCGCCCAAGTCCGCGGCGAGGAAATGCGGGAGCATGAACCGGTCGTGCAGCTCGGTTCCCCAGCGCGCCAGCCTACGTGGGGAGAACGGATGCTCCCAGAAGCGGGCGACGAGCGCCCGGAGCAGCAGCTGCTGGACGAGGCTCATCCGCGGGTGCGGAGGCATCTCGAAGCCACGGAATTCGAGCAGGCCAAGCCGGCCCGTGGCGCTGTCGGGCGAGTAGAGCTTGTCGATGCAGAACTCCGCGCGGTGGGTGTTGCCGGTCACATCGACGAGGAGGTTCCTGAAGATCCGGTCCACCAGCCAGGGCGGGCAGGCCCCGGGCCCGTCGCCGGAGGCGGCGAGCTTTCGGTCCAGTTCCAGGAAGGCCACCTCGAGTTCGTACAGGCTGTCGTTGCGCGCCTCGTCGATCCGGGGGCTCTGGCTCGTGGGGCCGATGAAGAGGCCGCTGAAGACGTAGCTCAGGGACGGATGCTGCTGCCAGTAGGCGAGCAGGCTCTTGAGAAGGTGGGGCCTGCGAAGGAGGGGACTGTCCTCCGGCCTCGGGCCGCCGAGCACCACGTGGTTGCCCCCACCCGTGCCGACGTGGCGGCCGTCGATCATGAACTTCTCGGCGCCAAGGCCGCACTCGCGCGCGGCCGCGTACAGCCATTCCGTCTTCCTGCAGAGTTCAGGCCAGCTTGCGGACGGGTTTATGTTCACCTCGATCACGCCCGGGTCAGGCGTAATCTTGATGTTGTCGAGGATCGGATCCTGCGGCGGTAGGTAGCCCTCGAGGACGAGCGGCATGACCAGGGACGCGGCGGTCGCCTCCACGGCGGCCAGGAGGGCGAGATAGTCCTCCGCGCGGTCGGCGGGGGGAAGAAACACCGACACATGCCCGTTCCGCGCCTCGACGCAGAGCGCGATCCGGACCTCGTTGTCGAGGTTGGGGCCGATCGAACCGGGAATCCGCCAGGGCTGAAGGGAGAGCGGGAGGCGCAGTCCCATCGGCGATTCTCCCGGGACCAAAAACATCCGGCCCGCGACAAAGTGCCAGGGAGAGGAGGTCCAGCGTCCTTGGGGATCGCGAAAGACGGGCAGGGCGTAGCCCACAGGCTCCCCGAGGCCGGCCTCGAGCACCTCGCCCAGCCTGGCTCGCTCGGCGCGGTCGTTCAGGCTCATCTCCCCTGGATCGTATCCCGCCGGGATGCGCCGCTCCTTCCACACGTGGTACAGCGCATCCTCATGGCCCGGGACGAGTCGGTCCTCACCCAGCCCAAGCCGAACTGCCAGGGCCTTGGCGAAGCGAAGGGCATCAGCCGTGGAGTGGCCTCCATGCTTGAGCGGATCGGCGAAAAGCTTCGGGTCGCGCCAGACGGGCCTCCTATCCTTGCGCCAGGTGCAGGAAAGGACCCACCGAGGCAGGGGCTCTCCCGGGTACCATTTCCCCTGGCCGTGGTGCAGGAAGCCCCCGTGTCCAAACTCGGAGAAGACCTTGTGAAAAAGGCGGCCTGCCAGCTCCCTCTTGCGCGGACCGAGCGCCAGCGTGTTCCATTCGGGCCCATCCATGTCGTCCGCCGCAATGAAGGTCGGCTCGCCGCCGACTGTCAGGCGCACGTCGCCCTCCTCGAGCACACCGTCGACCTTTGCGCCCACGGCATTGATCGCGGACCATGCGTCCTCCGAATAAGGGAGCGTCACCCGCGGCGACTCGAGAATGCGCCGCACCGTCATCGCGTATTCGAACGAGCACTGGCACTTCTCGACGGCCCCGCTGATCGGGGCCGCGTTGGACGGCTCTGGTGAGCAGGCGAGCGGCAAGTGACCCTCTCCGGCGAGCAGACCCGAGGTCGGGTCGAGCCCGATCCATCCCGCGCCCGGCAGGTACACCTCGCACCAGGCATGCAGGTCCGTGAAGTCCTGAGCGGCTCCCGCCGGCCCCTCGGCCGGCTTCACATCGGGGCGCAGCTGGATTAGGTATCCCGAGGCGAAACGGGCGGCCAGGCCGATGTGCCGCAGCAGCTGCACCAGGAGCCAGGCGGAGTCGCGGCAGGAGCCGCTCCCCAGAGTCAGCGTCTCCTCCGCGGACTGCACTCCCTGCTCCAGCCGTATGATGTACCGAACCGCCCGGTTCACCCGCAGGTTCAGGGCAATGAGAAACTCAATCGAGGGGCGGGGCGTCAGGTCGATCGACCTCAGGAAGGCATCGAAGGCGGGGGTGAGCTCGTCCCGCCGGAGAAACGGGGTCAATTCGACGGCGAGCCTTGGCTCATAGGCGAAGGGGATCTTCTCGGCCGTCGGGTCCAGGAAAAAGTCGAACGGATTGAAGACTGTCATCTCCGCGACCAGATCGACGTCGACCGAGAACATTCGCGTCGGCTTTGGGAATACCAGGCGCGCGCTGTAGTTCCCTTGAGGATCCTGCTGCCAATTGATGAAGTGTTCGGCTGGTTCCACCTTGAGCGAGTAGCTGAGGATCGGCGTTCGGCAGTGGGGCGCCGGTCTTAACCTAACCGTTTGCGGACCAAGGATTATCGCCCTGTCGTACAGGTAGGAGGTCCGGTGGTGTAGGGCGATGTGAAGGGCCATGGGTACGCTCGCTGCCAGCGGTGGCGGGCTTTGCCTTCCACCGCAAGTTTCGCGCCGAATCAGGCTCTATCTTGTTTCGGCAAACGCAAGACTTGCATCTGGCGGAAGCCGAGGGTCAGGCTCCCTTCGTGAAGATATCCTACCTGGCCGGCAGCCTCTTCAGCGGCATCCAGGTCGGATTGATGGCCTCGAGGCACTTCCCGCTGTTTCACAGGTTCCTTGGGCACAGGTGCTGGCCCTATGACGTCTGCCGCTTGGCCGGCACCCGGGATCTTCGCATGGTCTTTGACGTGGGGGCCAATGTTGGCCAGACGACCAGGTTGCTCGGAAGGTTTTTCCCGGGAGCAACCGTGCATTCCTTCGAGCCGGTTTCCTCCACCTTCAGGGAGCTTCAGGCCAATTGCGGGCGCATGAAGGGAGTGCGCCTCCATCAGCTGGCGCTTGGGCGGGAGCCAGGGCGCCAGACGCTCCAGCTCCAGGCAAACTCCGAGCTCAACAGCCTGAAGTTCTCGGTGGCCGGACCCCCGGTGTCAGCCTCGACCGAGTCGGTCACCGTGGCGACCGCGGCCGGCTTCTGCTCGGAACAGGGTATCGACCGCATCGATCTCCTGAAGATCGATGCCCAGGGGGCTGACCTCGACGTCCTGCGGGGGGCCGAACCCCTGCTGTGCGCCTCCCGCGTCCCGTTTGTGGTCGCCGAGGTCGCCTTTGCCCCGGAGGACATCACGAACCAGCCTTTCGAGCCGCTGCACCACTATCTTGGCGAGCAGGGATTCCGGTTGTCCGGCCTCTACGAGTTGTTCAATTACGGCCAGCGGCTGTCCCTCCTGGGATTCTGCAACGCCCTCTACGTGCACCCCGGGGCGCTGGCCCAGAGGTTTCCCGATCGGCCTGGTGAGGCCTAGCA